>JBICHM010000055.1:0-3951 GCA_043101835.1 Phycisphaerales bacterium
TTCCTGACGACCCTCTTCATCGCCCAGATGGCGCACCACCACCACGACGACCACGCCGGCGCCAGCCACGAGGACGCCGAGCACCCGGCGATCGACGACGCTGCGACGCCGGTCACCGCCTGAAACCAGATTCCGACGCGGCGACGCGGCCGGGCGAACGGTTCGCCCGACTCCGGCGCCTGCGACCTGACGCACCACTCAAGACGCGACTCGCGTCGCACAACGACCGACAGGGATCAGCAATGAAGACGACCAAGGTTCTCACGATCGGCGCCGGCGCGGCGCTCGCCGCCCTCATGTTCACCCAGCCCGCGCTGGCCCAGGGCGAGGCCGTCGAGGCCGCGTCCGCCATGGGCGCCGGCATCGGCAAGATCGGCGCCGGTCTCGCTGCCGGCCTCGCCGTCATCGGCGGCGGCCTCGGCATCGGGCGCGTCGGCGGCCAGGCCGTCGAGGGCATGGCCCGCCAGCCTGAGGCCAGCGGCACGATCGGCACCAACATGCTGATCGCCGCCGCCCTCATCGAAGGCGCCACGCTCTTCGCGGTGCTCGGCGGCTTCCTTGCGCTGATCGCCTGAGTCCGAACACTCACCCTCGCGCCCGGCGCGAGGGCGAGGCGCTCGCGCTGCTGTGCGCGCGCCTCGCCCACGCGCCGCGCCGGGTCGCGTCGTCCGCGACCCGCCAACGCAGGATCCCTCTTATGCGCATGCCCAGCACCGTTTCCGTCGCAACACTCGCCGCGCTCGCTCTCCCCGCCGTCGCCCTCGGCGCCGATGACGGCCACGCTGGCGGCCCCGGCGCCGTGATGTCGTTCTCGTGGGTGCAGTTCGTCTCCGCGATCGTCGTCTTCCTGCTCGCCTTCTTCATCCTCAGCCGCACGGCGTGGCCGAAGATCCTCGGCGCCCTCGACGCGCGAGCCGAGAAGATCCAGGGCGACATCGCCGAAGCCGAGAAGTCGCGAAAGCAGGCCGAGAAGTCCCTTGCCGAGTACGAGCAGGCCCTCGCCGAGGCGCGCGTCGAGGCCGGGAAGATCCTCGACCAGGCTCGCCAGGACCAGCAGCGCCTCGCCGCGGAACTCAAGGCCAAGACCGAGGCCGAACTGAACTCGATGCGCGACAGCGCGAAGCGCGATATTGAAGCCGCGAAGAAGCAGGCCGTCGGCGAGATCTACGACCACATGGCCACCGTCGCGACCTCCATCGCCGGGCGAATTCTCGAGCGCGAGATCAGCGCCGATGACCAGCGTCGCCTCGTCGAGGAGTCGCTCAGCCAGCTGCAGCCCGCCGGCGCCCGCTGAGGCGCGTCCGACCAGCCTTCACCCCGCGCAGGAATCACCCCATGGCCAGGCTCGACAGGCAGGCTGACGCACTCGCCCGCATCTACGCCGGCGCGCTCTTCGACGAGGCCGAGAAGGCCGGCGGCCAGGAGGCCATCGAGAGCACCCTCGCCGAACTCGAGGACATCCTCGCCATCGCGCGCGAAGATGCGCAGTTCAGCGAGTTCCTCACCAGCCAGATCCTCGCGCCCGACAAGCGCCGCGACAGCCTCCGCACCATCTTCAACGGCAAGGTCAGCGATCTCACGCTGAACTTCCTCCTGGTCCTCAACGACAAGGGGCGCCTCGATCACCTCGGCGCCGTCGCCGCGGCATACGACGAGCGCCTCCAGGACCGCTTCGGGCGCATCGAGGTCGATGTCTACACCGCCTCGCCCATCGACGGCGATCAGGCCTCCGCCATCGAGGGGCGCCTGCGCGATGTCCTCGGCAAGGAGCCGGTCCTGCACCGCTATGTCGATGAGACCATGCTCGGCGGCCTGCGCCTCCGCATCGGCGACCAGCTCGTCGACGCCTCTGTCGCCACCCAGCTCCGCCGCATGCGCGAACGCCTGGGGACCAGCGGCGCCGATGAGATCCGCGGACGCATCGAGAAAATCATCGACGACGCGTCGAACTGACCGCCCGCCGGCGCGCGAACGACAGGAATGGAACCGATCCGGGCGACGCGCGTCCGGTATCTCCATGCGCCGGCGCGCCGCCGACGCCGCACGCGATGATGACCAGCCCGACCACCCGAACGGAGTCACCCATGCTGATGCGCACCACCATCCTCGGCGCCCTCGCGGCGACGCTCCTCTCGCTCACTCCCGCCACCCCGGCGACCGCCCAGCAGGCGGAGGGACGCTTCCCCACCCTCACCGTCACCGGCCAGGGTTCGGTCAGCGTGACCCCTGATGAACTGCGGATCTCGTTTGCGATCATCACCGAGGCGACGACCGTCGGCGATGCGCTCGATGAGAACAGTCACCGCGCGCGGAAGGTCATCGACGCCCTGCGACGAAAGGGCGTCGAGGAGCAGGACATCCAGACCACAAACTTCTCGATCTACCCCCGCTACAGCAACGAGCGCAAGGCCAACCAGCCCCCGGAGATCGTTGGCTATCGCGTGCAGAACCAGGTGCGTGTGAAGTCGGGCGACATGGCCAGCGCCGGCGACCTCATCGAAGCAGGCGTGGACGCCGGCGCCAACAGCGTGGCGGGCATCCAGTTCACCGTCAGCGATGAGGAATCGGTGTACGAGGAGGCGGTCGGCGAGGCTGCGCGGGACGCCCGACGCAAGGCGACGGCTCTGGCCGAGGCCGCCGGTGTCCGGATCGTCCGGATCGTTTCGATCGACCTCGAGCCGACCTACGGGGGCGGCCCGCGCCCGATGTACGCGGCGGCCGACATGCGTATGGCCACCGAGGGCGCCCCGCCCATCGAGCCCGGTGAGGTGCAGACCGAAGCGAGCGTGCGCATCGTCTTTCAGATCAGCGAGGGCTGAGGGCCCGACGTCGCCGGAAAAACGCCGCCCGGGCCCCGCCATCCGGAGACAACGGCCCGTGGACCCGCTACCCTATCCGTCCCCCTTCGGGCGGGCGCAGCGCGGTTGCCGACGCGGCGTCGCGAGCCCGGATTCGACGCAGGACCATCACTTCATCTGACCCCGCCAGGGCCCGACGCGGGCCGACAGGGACACCGCCCATGAAGATCCGCACCGACGAGATCGCCACGGTCATCAAGCAGGAGATCGAGCAGTACTCCGCTGAACTCGAAGTCTCCGAGGTCGGACGCGTCGTCCAGGTCGGCGACGGCATCGCACGCATCTACGGCCTCAGCAAGGTCATGGCCGGCGAGCTGATCGAGTTCCAGACCGACGACGGCAGCGTCATGGGTCAGGCCCTCAACCTCGAGCAGGACACCGTCGGCGCCGTGATCTACGGCGACTACCTCAAGATCAAGGAAGGCGATCAGGTCCGCTCGACCGGCCGCCTCCTGGAGGTGCCCGTCGGCGAGCAGCTGCTCGGTCGCGTCGTCGATCCGCTCGGCAACCCGATCGACGGCGGCCCCGCCTTCGACACCAGCCTCACCCGCCCGGTCGACATCATCGCCCCCGGCATTGCCGAGCGTCAGCCGGTCACCGAGCCGCTGCAGACCGGCGTGAAGGCCATCGACTCGATGATCCCGATCGGGCGCGGCCAGCGCGAGCTGATCATCGGCGACCGCAAGACCGGCAAGACCGCCGTCGCGCTCGACACCATCATCGCGCAGAAGGGCAACTGGGGCACCGAAGACGCCGTCGTCTGCATTTACGTCGCGATCGGACAGAAGGAGTCCACGGTCGCCGGCGTCGTCGAGTCGCTGAAGGAGAACGGCGCGATGGACTACACCATCGTCGTCTCCGCCGGCTCCTCCGACCCCGCGCCGATGCAGTACATCGCGCCCTACTCCGGCTGCACGATGGGCGAGTACTTCATGTGGCAGGGCAAGGAGGGCAAGACGCCCAAGCACGCCCTGTGCATCTATGACGACCTCAGCAAGCAGGCCGTGGCGTACCGCCAGCTCTCCCTGCTGCTGCGTCGCCCGCCCGGCCGCGAGGCCTACCCCGGCGACGTGTTCTACTTGCACAGCCGCCT
>JBICHM010000056.1:0-5267 GCA_043101835.1 Phycisphaerales bacterium
GATGGACACCACCGCCGAGCAGGACGCGGCGTGGATGCGCGAGGCGCTGAATCATCCCGGGCTCGATGAGGCGATGCGGACGGGCGACGCGGCGCTCGTCTCACACCAGCTCGCCGAACTCCACCCGGATGTCGCGCTGCTGCTGACGGAGGAGATCGCGGCGTACGGGAGGCGGTTCGACGGCGCGGCGCCGCTGATGGTGGTGCGCCTCGATGAGGTCTACGAAACGGTGGCGAAGGCGACGGGCGAGGCGAACATGCCGCGCGTGCACGACGCGATGGTGGATGTCGCCGAGCGCGCCGTTGTGGCGGCCAATCGAGGCGATCTCATGCTCGCGGTGGCCCCGTCGGGGCTCGAGCGGTACCTCGAGTGGGTCGAGGGCGCTCCGGCGCGAGCGGCGATGCTCGGCAAGCCGGCGCCGGCGCTGTCGATCCTCTGGGACAGCGACCCACGCCGGAACATCCGCGGCCTGCACGACCTGCGCGGCACAGTGGTCGTCCTCGACTTCTGGGCGACCTGGTGCGGCCCCTGCATCGCGTCCTTCCCGGAGATGCGGGCGCTCGTCGAGCACTACAAGGGCTACCCGGTGGAGGTGGTCGGCGTCACGAGCCTGCAGGGGTACACGATGTTCCCCGGGCGGGGGCGCGTGCAGGCGGGATCGGATCGGCAGGAGTTCCAGCAGATGGAGGAGGCGATGCGCCTCCACAACGTCACCTGGACCGTGGTCTTCTCGCGGGAGCCGGTGTTCAACCCCGACTACGGCATCCGGGGGATTCCGCACATGGCGATCATCGATCCCGATGGCAACCTGCGTCACCGGGGCCTGCATCCGGGGAGTGACCTCGAGGGGAAGGTGGAGATGATCAACGCGCTGCTGCAAGAGCGCGGGCTGGCGTTCCCGGAGGGGAAGATCGCTGCGCCCCGGCGGTAGGCTGTCGGTACACAGTGCAGTGGAACGCGCAGCGCGCCTGCGCCGTGTTCCCGGGTGAGGGTCGGCGCACACAGACTGAGGAGATTCGCGCATGCGGAAGTTGCATCTGATCGCGGGCCTGGCGGCGGGCGCTCTGGCGCTGCAGGCGTCGGCGATGCCGCCGGCGGAGTTCGAGGCGCTGCAGGACCGGTACCAGGAGGGATGGACGAATCTCTTTGAGGGCGGGTCGGCGAAGAGCGCGGATGTGTTCCGCGTGCGGTCGTCGACTGTCGAGGATCTCGACCTGTCGTCGATGACGGCGATGCAGATCGCGTGGCTTCAGGATCGCGGGCTGCTGAAGTTCAGCCACAAGGACCAGGAGACCGGGGCGACGGAGACGGTGGACCTCGTCGACGATGCGCTGGAGCGCCTGCGGTCGTACGCGGACGATGCGGGTCTGGAAGGGGCCGCTGCGCTGGCGACGATCGCGGCGATCGAGGTTCGGAATGTTGAAGCCCCCGAGGCGAGGGCGGCGCTCGCGAAGCGGGCGCTCGAGCACCCGGAGATCATTGTCGCGGTGCGCGACGGCGCATTGGGCGCATTCGTGATGGCGGTGCGCTACTCCCTCGGCGACGAGGCGTTCCCACTGGTCGCCGACGAGGCGCTTGCGCTGGCGCACGCGTTCGCGTCGGCGGAGTCAGTCGCGCCGGAGGCTGCCGGCTCGCTGGAGTCGATGTACGCCATTGCGAAGCAGGCCGTCGGCGAGGAGAACCTCAGCGAGGTCGAGGGTGTCCGCCTCGGGCTCATCCGCCTCGGCACGCAGCTGATCGATGACGAGACCGCGTCGCTCGACGCTGGCATGGAGCGCTTCCTGCGCGGCCAGGTGCAGACGCTCGAACTGGCGCCCAAGGTGGCGCAGCTCGTCGGCAGCCCGGCGCCGGACCTCTCCATCACCTGGAGCAGCGGCGAGCAGATCACGAGCCTGAAGGACCTGCGCGGCAAAGTGGTGGTGCTTGACTTCTGGGCCACCTGGTGCGGCCCGTGCATCGCGTCGTTCCCGAACGTGGCGAAGCTGGTCGAGCGGTACGAGGGATACCCGGTCGTCGTCCTGGGCGTCACGAGCCCGCAGGGGAGTGTGATCTTCCCCGATGACCGCGGCAGCGTGGCCGCCGAGTCGCACGAGGAAGAGTTCGCCCTGATGGCCGAGTACATCGTGGCGAAGGACATGAACTGGGCGGTCGTCTTCACCGAGCAGGAGGTCTTCAACCCCGAGTACGGCGTGCGCGGGATCCCGCACATGACGATCATCGGGCCGGACGGGACCGTCGCGGCGAACAACCTGCACCCGGCGCAGCCGCTGGCCGACAAGGCGGAGATCATCGACCCGCTGCTCGAGGCGGCGGGCCTCCCTCACCCGGCCCCGCTGCCCGAGGGCGACGAAGGCTGAGCCCGGCGCGCTCATCAGGATGCAAACCGACGCCGCCCGTGCGACAATCGCGCGGGCGGCGTTGTTGTGCGCCGGCCGGCTGACCGACGCCCCGGGACCCGATGCGCATGCTCCGCCGCCTGAATCCGTTCCGCTCGCTCCCCAACCCGCGCGAGGTGTGGGCGTGGGGGATGTACGACCTGGCGAACCAGTCGTTCACGCTGCTGATCAACACGCTGCTCTTCGCGGTGTATTTCAAGCAGGTGGTGGTGGGGTCGGAGACCGATGCGCTCTCGGCGAGGGGCGACCGGCTGTGGGGCGCGGTGGCGTCTGTGAGCATGCTCGCGGTGGTGGTGGTTTCGCCCTTTCTCGGGGCGCTGGCCGACGGGCGTGGGTGGAAGAAGAAGTTTCTGATGGGCACGGGGCTGGTGTGCGTGGCGCTCACCTGCTCGTTCGCGGCGATCGGCGAGGGGCAGATTGCTCTGGCGATCGCGCTCTACATTCCCGCAAACATCGCGTACCAGCTCGGCGAGAACTTCCTGGCGTCGTTTCTTCCGGAGGTCTCGACGCCGTCGAACATCGGGCGCGTCAGCGCGATCGGCTGGACGATGGGGTACGTGGGCTCGCTGGGGTTGGCGTTGGCGCTGATCCTGTCGATCTTTGTCTTCGGGGTGACGGACAAACGCGAGTGGACGGTGCTGTTCGTCTTCGCGGGGCTGTGGTTCCTGGGCGGGATGATCGCGCCGGCGATTCTGCTGCGCGAGGCGGCGCCGGTGGCGCAGCACGCGGGCGCGCGGAGCGCGAGCGCCGAGGCGGCGGCGCGCATCCGCGAGACGGTGCGCGACGCGGGCCGATACCGCCAGTTGCTGCGGTTCTTCCTGTCGTTCTTCGCCTACGGCATGGGCATGCAGACGGTCATCTTCTTCGCGGCGATCATTGCGACCGACATCGCGTTCAAGGGGCGCGACGACGCCGAGCAGATGCTGTTCTACTTCACGATTCTGCTGACGATCACCGCGGGCGGCGCGGCGCTGCTGACGAGCAATATCCAGGACCGCATCGGCTCGATGCGCACGCTCAAGGGATTCCTCGTGGTGTGGATGCTCGCCCTCATCGGGCTGGCGTCGTACACGATCGCGGCCAATCGGGGGACGCCCTGGCCATTCTGGAGTTTCTGGCCGATCGGCGCGTTGATCGGCTTCGGCCTGGGCGGCGTCGGGCCGGCGAGCCGCGCGACGGTGGGCTCGTTTACGCCGCGCCACAAGACGGCGGAGTTCTTCGGGCTCTGGGGGTTCGTCTACAAGCTCTCGGCAGTGGTTGGCGTCGCGCTCTTCGGGCTGACGAAGGCGGGGCTGGGCGACGAAGCCTCGCTCGGACTGCTCTTCGGGTACTTCGCGCTCGGGTTCGGGCTGCTCTTCGCGGTCCGGGAAGATGCGGGCATCGAGTCGGCCCGCCAGGCGGAGCGCGACGCGGGGCTCTCGCCCCGGACCGAGCAGCGGGCCACGGTTGAGGCGCCGACGGATCTCTAGCCGGGCCGCGCGGGTCGTCGCCTAGACTGACCGACCATGACGACCGCTCCATCGCATACGTTCGCGACCGTGCCCGACGACCGAGGCCGCTTCGGCGCCTTCGGCGGGGCGTACGTGCCCGAGACGCTCGTTCCTGCACTCGAGCAGTTGAAGGCCGAGTACGCGGCTGCGAAGGAAGATCCAGCGTTTCGCGCCGAACTCGACGCCATGCTCAAGGACTTCGTCGGTCGCCCCACCGCGCTCTTCAAGGCGGCACGGTTGACCGAGCACGCGCGGGCCGAGAGCCCGCAGGGGCACAGCGCGACGATCTGGCTGAAGCGAGAGGACCTCGCGCACACCGGCGCGCACAAGATCAACAACACCGTCGGGCAGGCGCTGCTCGCGAAACGCATGGGCAAGTCGCGCATCATCGCCGAGACCGGCGCCGGCCAGCACGGTGTGGCGACGGCGACCGCGTGTGCGCACCTCGGGCTCGAGTGCGAGGTGTACATGGGCAGCGAGGACGCCCGGCGCCAGCGCCTCAACGTCGTGCGCATGGAGCTGCTTGGCGCGACCGTGATCCCCGTCGATTCCGGCTCGCGCACGCTCAAGGACGCGACCAACGACGCGATGCGCGACTGGATGGGCTCGGTCGAGCACACCCACTACATCATCGGCAGCGTGGTCGGACCGCACCCCTTCCCGATGATGGTGCGCGACTTCCAGAGCGTGATCGGCGCCGAGACGAAGAGCCAGTGCGCTGACGCGTTCGGCGGGCTGCCGGACGCGGTGGTGGCCTGCGTGGGCGGCGGCTCAAACGCCGCGGGCATCTTCTATCCCTTCGTCAACGATGCGTCGGTGCGCCTCGTCGGCGTCGAGGCGGGCGGACGGGGGACGGATGTCGGCGATCACGCCGCGCCCCTGACCTTCGGCAAACCGGGCATCCTGCACGGCTCGCTGTCGTATGTGCTGCAGAGCCAGGACGGGCAGACGTTGCCGGTGCACTCCTGCAGCGCGGGGCTCGACTACCCCGGCGTCGGGCCGGAGCACTCCTTCTGGAAGGATTCGCAGCGCGTCGAGTACACCTCGGTCAGCGACGATGAGGCGCTCGATGCGATGACGCTGCTCGGCAGGCGCGAGGGCGTGCTGTGCGCCATCGAGACGGCGCACGCCATCGCCCACGCCGTGACGCTCGCGGGCTGGATGAACGACGACCAGCATCTGGTGGTCAACTGCTCGGGGCGCGGCGACAAGGATGTCGATGAAGCCGCGCGACTGCTGCGCGAGCGCGAGCTGCACGGCTCGAAGTCCGGCTTCCCGGCGCACCACTGACGGCTACTAGAGGCGTTCGACATCCTCGGTGCGCAGGTGCGGCAGCCGGCGCTGCAGCCGGGCGCCGAGCATCCACAGCGCGTGAAATGCG
>JBICHM010000057.1:0-4209 GCA_043101835.1 Phycisphaerales bacterium
GAGCGTGAGCGTGAGGTCCTTGAGTTCGAACTGCTCCATGTCGAAGTTGACGAAGACGCCCTTGGCCTTCGCCAGTTCGAGGATGGGCACGAGGCGCGACATCACATCGCGGATCGAGCCCTCGGTGTCGATCGGGTCGCACTTCGCCGAGAGCGACGAGATCTTCACCGACACATTCACGCGCGGCACGGCGCCGAGGTGATCCTTCTCGAGCAACGGGTTCGCCTTCCACGACGCTGCGGTGTCGGGCAGGTTGCCGACGAGGTCGAGGTACTTGTCGCGGTAGGCGTCGGCCTCGGCGTCGGAGACGCACGCCTCGCCGAGCAGGTCCACGCTGAAGCACAGGCCGCTGTCCCAGAGCTTCTTGAGGTCGGGCAGCGCGTCGCGCGCATCGACACCGGCGATGAACTTCTCGGCCATGCCGGTGATCTGGCCGCTGACGGTCTTCGTGAAGAGCCCCTTGGCGACGCCGCCGGCCTTGATGCCGGTGGCCATGCCCGCCGGCAGCGTGACGCCCGGCTGCGTGAGATAGTCCACGAGGTGGTCGTGCACGATATCCGGCGTGCGAAGCGTCGGGTAGGCGTCGACGAAACGGAAGAGCTGCACCTTGAAGTCGTGGTCCTGCATCGACCAGTCCATGAGCTTGTCGCTCCAGAACTGGCGGCTGAGGAGGCCGGCCTTGTGCTTGCGCGCGGCGTCGAGCATCTTCTCACCCAGCGCCCGGATGCGCTGTTCGTCCCCCAGGCGCACGGCCTGGGCGCCGGACGGGCGCGGGGACGCGACGGACGCCGAGACCTCGGCGGGCTTCTTGGCGGCGCGACGGGAGAACAGGGCCATCGAACGTCCTTTCCGGAGGCCGGAGGGCAAGCGTGCGGAGGCGTCGGAGACGCCGGGTGGGAATGGTAGCCGGGGGCTGCAATCCCGTACGATCGACACCCGTGACGCTCTTCGAGTACCCCTCGCAGCGCCTGCCCGACTGGCTCAGCCAGAAGTGGGTGACGGCATGGTCCAGACGGATCGAGCCGGCGTCCGTCCCGTGGCTCATGGGTCCGTTCGGCGAGGTCGACACCATCGGCGACAACCACATCGAACGACTCGCGCGCGACGAGGGGCTGGAGGTTACGCGCGGCGGCGGCCCCGCCGGCATCGTGGCGGCGATCGACGACCTGATTCCGGATGAGGCGGCGCGCAACCGACTGGCGCCGCAGATCGCGGCGTTCTACGAACGCACGAGCCGGTACGAGTTCGATGTCTGGGCCGCCTGGCGCCCGCTCTTCGGGCTCGGCGGGCGCCTCCTGCATCGCGTCTACAGCAGGCGCCTGCAGCAGCTCGATCTCCCGCAGCAATCGCTCGATACGGCGCTCGGGGTCACAAGCGACATCATCCGATTGGTGGATCCGGCGACCGGCGCGACACGCCACACCGTGTGGCACCGAGTCCTCCGGAAGACAGGACAGATCGTCTACTCCGGCTACTACTCGGTCGGCAGGACCGCCGATGACCGGCGCTGCATGAAGGCTGTGTTCCCGCTGCCGCGCGGCAACGCGACCGTCCTGCTGCGCCCGGAAGTCACGCCGGAGGGCGGCCTTGATCTCCACTGCGAAGGCCGGCGGTTCGGCGACACCGGGTTCTACTTCGTCCTGCGGGATCGCCGGAACCGGCACTTCGCGCAGCATGTCCGATCGCTCCGCGAGCGAATCGCGATGTACCTCGACAATGACGGCCTGATGCGAGCCGATCACACCGCGACCTTCTGGGGCCGCCGGGTCTTCGAGATGCACTACCGGATCAGGGAGCGCGAAGCCGTCAAGGCAAGCGCATAGCGGCGTCGGAGACGCCGAATCGGAGCAAGATTCGGGCAGATTCGGGTGGCGATTCGACTACGACGATTGCCATGCATCCGTCGTCTTGGATGAACGCACTGGGTGGATGCATACGTCCGACGCCCGTCTACCAGGTGCGGCGGCGCGATCCCGCCTCATGCTCTCAGCAAGGGCGCCGGACGGTTCGCTATAGCGCCCCGCACACGCCGCACCGGCTGCCCGGCGATTTCAACGCCCCGCACCGAACGCACTTTGACTCGTACCGCTCGCTGGCCCCGCCTCTGGCGAGATATGCGATCCCATCACCCAGGAACCCGAACGCCGCAAGCACCAGTGACCCGGCGAGCCTCGGCAACAGATCGAAGCCGGCGAGGAGCCAGAAGAAGCCGGCAGAGAAGAGTCCCATCGCCACCAGCAACTGCACGTATGAAACGAGCGGGCTGATCGGCGGCAGGTCGCGCATCTCCGGCCAGTCTACACCGGGTGCCATGCATCCACCGCTCTGGGTGGATGCATGCGTTCGCCGCTGGCTCGCGAGACCAGGCAGGCGCCGCGCACTGTCCCGAGGGCAATACATGAGGACGATATACTCCACAGCGCCACTCGCGGTCGGGCGCGGCAAAGTCGCGGTACCGCGCAGGCAATCGGGAACAAGCTCCATGGCCGCCCTGAACACACTAAGCATCGGCCTCTTGGCGGTTGCTGCCGTGGTTCGCAGCGCTCCGCTCGCAACCTCGGACAGAGCTAAGTCACTCATCGCCGCCGTAGCTGCCTTCGCGCACACTTGGGCTTGGTTCTTCGCACTCAGCTTGCTGATCCCGAGTCCAACACGACTCCTGAGCGGATTTCCGGGGGCTCTCTCCGATATTGCGACTTTCGCCATGGCGATCGTTGCCAATCTTCCGTGGTACTTCGTCCTGAGAGCCGCGCAGCAGGGCCGAGTTTCACCGGATCGCGAGTGGCGACTCATGAGAATCGCGTTCGGCTGGTGTATCACGGTCACGGTCGCGTATTCGCTGACTTTCCCTCATCCGTTCACGACAGCACCGTGATGGGGTGAAATTGACCGCGGAGCCGTTCGGACGCCGAACGGCATGCATCCACCCAGAGCGGCGGATGCATGGCACCCGCCTTTGGTCCCCTACCATCCGGTCATGCCCCCGAAGCCCCGCGTCCTGGTCGCCATGTCGGGCGGCGTCGACTCCTCCGTCGCCGCGGCACTGCTGGTGCGCGCAGGATACGAGGTCGTCGGGTGCTTCATGCGCCTCGGCTCGCCGGGGGAGTCGCTCGAGGGGCTCCAGCCCTGGCAGGAGGCGTGCGACGCCGGGACGAAGATCGGGCAGAAGGGCTGCTGCTCGATCGGCGACGCCGCGGACGCGCGACTGGTCGCCGCCGAACTCGGCGTGCCCTTCTATGTCTGCAACTTCAAGAAGGACTTCGGGCGCATCATCGACTACTTCGTCGATTCGTACGCCCGGGGCGAGACGCCCAACCCCTGCGTGCGCTGCAACGACTGGCTGAAGTTCGGCAAGCTGCACGACTACGCGAAGCAGATCGGCGCCGACTTCGTCGCCAGCGGCCACTACGCGCGCGTGGACCACGACCACCCGGGCGGCCCGCGTCTGCTGCGCGGCGTCGACCACGACAAGGACCAGTCGTATGTGCTTTTCGGGGCGCCGCGGGAGCGGCTGGCCGAGATGCTGCTGCCGATCGGCGCCTACGAGAAGTCGCGCGTGCGCGACATGGCGCGCCAGTTCGGCCTGCCCGTCTTCGACAAGCCGGACTCGCAGGAGATCTGCTTCGTGCCCGATGACGACTACGCCGGCCTCGTCGAGCGCCGGCGCCCGGACCTCGCGCGCCCCGGCGACATCCTCGACGAATCCGGCGGGCGCATCGGCGCGCACGACGGTCAGCACCGCTTCACCATCGGCCAGCGCCGCGGCGTCGGCGTTGCGCTCGGCCACCCCATCTATGTGATCGACCGCGACCCCGCTGCGAACACCGTGACCGTCGGTCCGAAGGAGCGGTTGCTCACGGAGTGCTGCGAGGCCATCGAGGCGAACTGGCTGGTGGGGGCAGGGACCGGGGATCGGGGACCGGGGACCAGGTTGCGCGTGCTGGCGTCATGGCGCGCCCACGGAACGCCGGCGTCGGCGACGGTCGAGGTGCTACCCGACGAAGCCGCGCCGACGACGAGCGGGCGCACCGGCGCCTTCCGCGTGACCTTCGACGCGCCCCAGCGCGCGGTGGCGCCGGGGCAGGCGATCGTGCTGTACGACGCGGCCGAGCCCGAGGTGGTGCTGGGCGGCGGGTGGATTCGGCGATAACCCACGACAAAGAGCCCCGTGCGCGAGCACGGGGACAATTGCACGACAAGGGTGTGAGC
>JBICHM010000058.1:0-9469 GCA_043101835.1 Phycisphaerales bacterium
GCCGAGTGGATGACCGTCGACGAATACCCGCGCCCCGTCACGTTGCCCTTCTCGTCGTAGCGGATGAAGGCGCTCTTGCAGAACCGCGGCACGCGCTCCTGCAGGCTGCACACGCCGTTCGACAGCAGCTCCGGCAGCATCGGGATGACCCGGCGCGGCAGATACACGCTGTTGCCCCGCTCCTTGGCCTCTTCATCCAGCGGCGAGCCGGGCGTCACGAAGTGCGAGACGTCCGCGATGTGGATGCCCAGCTTCCACCCCGGGCGACCGTCGTCGTGCGTGATTTTTTCGAGGCTGATCGCATCGTCGAAGTCGCGCGCATCCGGCGGATCGATGGTGAAGATGAAGGACTCGCGCAGGTCCTCGCGCAGCTCGAAGTAGCCGCGCTCGTTGGCCTCCTCGATCTCCTCTTCGAACGCGCGCGACACCTCGCGCGCCTGGTTGATGCAGGCCTCGGGAAACTCGCCGGGCAGGTCGTACGCCGCGATCACCGCCTGCGTCTCGACATCCGGCTCGCCCGCTTCGCCGAGCACCCTGGTGATGACGCCCTCGCCGGGGCGCCCGTCCTCGGGGAAGTCGAGCACCTCGAAGACGACCTTGTCTCCCGCCTTCGCGTTCTTCGCGCCGGGATCCATCACGACGACCGGCGCGTGCAGCGCCTTGCCATCGGGCGTCACCATCCACTGCCCGCCGCGACGGATGAGCGTGCCGGTGAACGAGCTCTGCTTGCGCTCGACGATCTCGATCACGCTCGCGATGTAATCCGTCTGCCCCTTGAAGCGCTTCCGCAGCACGCGCGCCCGCACGATGTCGCCCGTGAGCGCATCGAGCGTCTGGTCAGGCGGCACGAAGAAGTCGCCGTGATCGTTCGGGTTCGTCGGCACCAGGAAGCCGAACCCCTTGGGGTTCCCCCGGAAGACGCCGACGACCTCCTCGCCCGGCGGCGGCAGCATCACCAGTTCGTCGGCGAAGAGCACCTCGCCGGCGTCGGCCATCTGGCGCACCGCCTGCTGAAACTCGGCGTAATCCGCCTCGTCCACGCGCAGCTCCTCGGCGAGCTCGCGGATCTGGCTCTGCTTCTCGTCCAGCGTCTGCAGACGCTTCAGGATGCGGGCTTTGTAGCGAAGGGGCATGGTTGGTCCGGGAGCGGTGGAAGGAACGGGTGCAGGTGGCAGGATAGTCGGGCGACCGCCATCCGACGGATGCGATGCGTGATTCCCGCCCGCCTCGGCTATATTCGCCATCCGTGAGTGGGGTCCCGCAGAAGATCGGTCCGTACGCCGTCCACGCCGAACTCGGCAGAGGCGGCATGGGCGTCGTCTACCACGCCGTAGACACACGCCTCGACCGCGCCGTCGCCATCAAGGCGCTGCCCGACCATCTCGCCGACGATCCCGACCGGCTCGCGCGTTTCGAGCGCGAGGCGCGCACCCTCGCCGCGCTCAACCACCCGAACGTCGCCGGCATCCACGGCGTCGAGGAGGCCGACGACCGGCGATACCTCGTCCTCGAACTCGTCGAGGGCGAAACCCTCGCCGAACGCCTCGACCGCGGCGCCCTCGCGCCCGATGAAGCCATCGAGATCTGCGCGCAGATCGCCGCGGGCGTCGAAGCCGCCCACGAAGCAGGCGTTATCCACCGCGACCTCAAGCCCGGCAACGTCAAGATCACCCCCGACGGGCGCGTGAAAGTGCTCGACTTCGGCCTTGCGAAGGCGTCGCCGGCGCAGTCCTCATCGTCGATCGACCAGACCCACTCGCCCACGATGACGACGCCGCCGATCTCCCAGACCGTCCCCGGCGCCATCCTCGGCACCGCGCCGTACATGTCGCCCGAGCAGGCGCGCGGACGCGCCGTCGACCACCGCTCCGACATCTGGTCCTTCGGCGTCGTCCTCTACGAATGCCTCACCGGCGCCAGCCCCTTCATGGGCGAGACCGCCACCGACTCCATCGGCGCCATTCTGCACAAGGACGTCGACCTCGACCGCCTGCCCCCCGCGACACCGCCGAACGTGCGCCGCGTCATCGAGCGCTGCCTCGAACGCGACAAACGCCAGCGCCTGCAGGCCATCGGCGATGCGCGCATCGAACTGGAGCGCCCCGCCGAACGCGCCGCCGCTGCGCCCGCGCGCCGGGCGCCCGCCGCGCCAATCGTCATCGTCGCCCTCCTCGGCGCAGCGCTGGGCGTCGCCGGCACGATCGTCGGCGCTCGGCTCTTGAACGCGCCGGCGCAGCGCGGCGCCGTCTTCGCCTCCGTCGAACCCCCGCCGGGCGCCCGCTTCATCGGCTACGGCGACCTCGCCGGCCCCGCCGCCATTTCGCCCGACGGCGCCCGCATCGTCTTCACCGCGCGCGATGACTCCGGCGGCCAGTCGCTCTGGCTGCGGAGCCTGAACAGCGTTGAATCCCGGCGCCTTCCCGACACCACCGGCGCGACCTTCCCCTTCTGGTCGCCCGACAGCCGGTCCATCGGGTTCTTCGAGGGCTCCCGAATGCGCCGGCTCGACCTCGCCACCGGAACCGTGCGCGCCGTGTGCGAAACGCGCGGCGGGCGGGGCGGCGCCTGGATGGATGACGACACCATCGTCTTCAGCCCGTCCTTCCAGACCGGCCTCTTCCGCGTCCCCGCATCCGGAGGCGAACCGCAGCCGCTCACGGTGGTCGACGAGTCCCAGCACACCAGCCACCGCTGGCCCACCCCCATCCCGGGAACCGACCGCTTCATCTACATCGCCGTCAGCCATGACCCCGACCGCAGCGAGAGCGACGCCATCTACCTCGCTTCCCTCGACGGCGCCGTCAACACCCAACTCATCTCCACGCCGTTCTGCGGACAGGTCGTCGATGGCCAGTTGCTCTTCCTTCGCGACAACGCCATCGTCGCGGCCCCAATCGACATCGACGCCGGCGTCATCACAGGCGATCCGGTCACCGTCGTGCGCGGCGTCCAGGGCGACCGCTCCACCTGGCACGGCGCCTTCAGCGCCGACAACACCGGCCGACTCGTCCATGTCGGACTCACCGCCACGAGACGGGCGGACGAATCGATTGCGCTCGTCCCGGGCATCGGCGAGGTCTCTGGCGCAATGACGATGTCTTCGGACGGGCGCCCGGGCACCGTCTTCGTCGAGGACATGCTCCAGAACAGCCTCTCGGTCTCGCCCGACGGCCTCCGCGTCGCCATCAGCGGACGACGACCGGGCGACCAGACCGAGTCAGCGTTCGATATCTGGGCCTACGAGATCTTCACCAACGAAACCGTCTGGTCGGACAACAACAGAGTCGTCGTCAGCACCGATCGCGCAGCCCGCCGCCTTACCTTCGAAGCCGGCTCCGAAGTCGCACCCGTCTGGTCGCCCGATGGGGAGCACATCGCCTACGGCCGGCTCTTTGCCTCCACGGTCGGCGATGTCGGACTGCTCGTTCGTCCTGTCGCGGGCGGCGCCGAGCGCATGCTCGTTCCCGCGACATCCGTCGACACCAGCCTGCAACCCAGCGACTGGACGCGCGACGGAAAGTGGATCATCTGCCATCGCGGATCGTTCCTCTCCGCCGGTGAGGGCGACATCATCGCCGTGCCCGCCGAGGGCGGCGAGCCCATCGAACTCGTCGTCGCGCCCAACGAACAGAACTACGGGCGCGTCTCGGCCAACGGCAAGTGGCTCGCCTACACCGGAAACGAAGCCGGTCCGCGCCAGGTGTATGTCATCCCCTTCGAGCCCGGATGGGAACACGAACGCAGAGAGGGCCTCCCCGCTCCAGCGCCCGGCGCACGCTGGCGCGTCTCCCTCTCCGGCGGACAGATGCCCCGCTGGGGACCGCTCGGCCGGACGCTCTACTTCGTCTCCAGCAGCAACAGCGTCATTGTCATCAACTGGCGCGAAGAGCGCGGCGCCTTCGTCCACGACACCGGACGCGCCCTCTTCGACTACCCCTTCGACGAGAGCATGGAGTTCGATGTCTTCCCCAACGAGGGCGTCTTCGCCGTCAACACCGAAGTCGCCGAAACCGCCAGCTCCACCGTCCATCTCGTCCTGAACTGGCCGGCGCTCCTCGAGTGAACACCGAGCCGCTGCACCCCCGTCTGGTACGCTGCTCGCCGTGAGCGGAACTCCGATAGAGATCGGCCCCTACACCATCGAAGCTGAACTCGGCAGAGGCGGCATGGGCGTCGTCTACCGCGCCACCGACACACGCCTCGACCGCGCCGTCGCCATCAAGGCCCTCCCCGACCACCTCGAGGGCGATCCCGACCGCCTCGCCCGCTTCGAGCGCGAGGCCAAGACCCTCGCCTCCATCAACCACCCCAACATCGCTGGCATCCACGGCGTCGAGGAGCACGACGGCGCGCGCTACCTCGTCCTCGAGTTCGTCGAGGGCGAGACGCTTGCCGAGGTCCTCGACCGCGGCCCGCTGCCGGTCGACGAGGCAATCGAGCTCGCCGCGCAAATCGCCGCGGGCGTCGAAGCCGCGCACGACGCCGGCGTCATCCACCGCGACCTCAAGCCCGGCAACATCATCGTCACGCCCGACGGCCAGGCCAAGGTCCTCGACTTCGGACTCGCGCGCGCCGACGAATCCGCTTCGTCGAGCAGCGGGCTGAGCATGAACCCCACGCTCACCTCGCCGGCGCGCCACTCCCCGACGGCGCCCGGCGTCATCCTCGGCACCGCCGCGTACATGAGCCCCGAGCAGGCGCGCGGGCGCAGCGTCGATCGGCGCACCGACATCTGGTCCTTCGGCGTCGTGCTCCTCGAATGCCTCACCGGCGCCAGCCCCTTCGTCGGCGAAACCGTCAGCGACTCCATCGGCGCCATCCTCCACAAGCCGATCGACCTCGACCGCCTTCCCCCGGGTGTCCCGCCGCGCATCCGGCGCGCCATCGAACGCTGCCTCGAGCGCGACCGCCGGCAGCGCTGGCGCGACATCGGCGATGTGCGCCTCGAACTGCTCGACGCCGACCGCGCGCCCGCCGACGCCGCGCCGGCCCACGCTGCGGCCCGAACCAGCAGAACTCCATGGCTCATGGCGCTCGTCGCCACCGCCCTCGCGCTCGCGGCGGGTGTCATGCTCACCCTCGACCACCTCGGCGCGACCCCGGCGCAGGCGATCCACCTGCAGCTCTCCCCGCCCGACGGCTGGCGCTTCGACTACGGCGTCGGGCCGCCCGTGGTCTCGCCGGACGGCCGACACATCGCCTTCGTCGCCCACGACGAATCGCGGACGCCGCATATCTTCGTGCGCGACCTCTCGCGCCCCGAGGCCCGGCGCATCGAGGGCGTCAGCCTCGGCATGTACCCCTTCTGGTCGCCCGACAGCCGCTCGCTCGGCTTCTTCGACGGCACGCACCTGCGGCGCATCGACCTCGACGGCGGCCCGCCCGACATCGTGTGCGAGGCGAACGACGCCAGCGGCGGGTCCTGGAGCGCCGAAGGCGTCATCGTCTTCGGGACGGGCCGAGGCGTCGGGCTCAGCGTGGTCGACGCCAGCGGTGGAACCCCCACGCCCATCACCACCCTCGACCGCACCGCCACCGAGTTCTGGCACGCCTCGCCTTGGTTTCTCCCCGACGGCGAACGGTTCTTCTTCAGCACCCGCCGCGGAACCGGCGGCGTCAACGGCGTCTCCATCGGCTCGCTCGACGGCGCCCCGCCGCGACGAATCCTCGATGTCGATTCCAACGCCGTCTTCGTCGAGTCCGGCCTCGTCCTCTTCTGGCGCGACGGCGCCCTCCGCGCGCAGCGCTTCGACCTCGACACCGAGTCGCTCGTCGGCGACCCCGTCGTCATCGCACCGCGCACCCGCTACGAGCCCGCGGAGATCGTCGCCATGTACGGCGCCTCGCCCGGCGGCCTGCTCGCCTTCCACCCCGGCCAGAGCGCCACCGACAAATCACGCCTCCTCCTCTTCGATCGCGACGGCGCCGAACTCGGACAGATCGGCCCCGACGGCAACTACTACTCCCCGCGCTTCAGTCACGACGGCCTGTTCGTCGCCGTCGACAGCAGCGGCGTCAGCAACAACGGCGACATCTGGGTCTACGGCGTCGAGACGACCACCGCCATCCGCCTCACCAACGATCCCGCCGACGAATCCCGCCCCGTCTGGTCGCCCGACGACACCCGCATCGCCTTCCTCAGCGGCAAGGACGGCCCCGACGATGTGCTCGTCAAGCGCATCAGCAACCCCGCCGTCGCCGAGACGCTCGCCGGCGATCCCGACAACTTCCTCGAACCCACTGACTGGTCCCCCGACGGCGCGCACATCGCCATCAACCGCACCTTCCAGGACTTCGACGAAATCGGCGACATCGCCCTCGCAGCAACCAGCACCGGCGAGGTCACCCTCTTCCTCGAGTCACCTTTCATGGCCGAGGACCTCCGCTTCTCGCCCGACGGCGCGTGGTGCGCCTACACCTCCAACGAGACCGGCAGAGCCGAGGTCTACCTCCAGTCGATGACCGATCCGCGCAACCGGCGCGTCATCTCCAGCGCCGGCGGCGATGCGCCGCGATGGCGCGACGACGGCCTCGAGCTCTTCTACCGCACCCTCGACGACATGCTCATGGCCGTCGCGCTCCCCGAAGGACCGGAAGGCCCCGCCGGCGCACCCACGCCCCTCTTCCGGCTCGGAGGACGCTTCGCCGCCGCCGGCGACTTCGACATCACCGGCGACGGACAGACCATCCTCGTCAACCGAATCATCGAGGATGCCGACAGCCCGCCCATGTCCGTCGTGCTCAACTGGATGACGGAGCTCGAGCGTCGATGACCGCGCCCCCGACACAGATCGGCCCCTACACCATCGAAGCCGAACTCGGCAGAGGCGGCATGGGCGTCGTCTACCGCGCCACCGACACGCGCCTCGACCGCGCCGTCGCCATCAAGGCCCTCCCCGACCACCTCGAGGGCGATCCCGAACGCCTCGCCCGCTTCGAGCGCGAGGCCAAGACCCTCGCCTCCATCAACCACCCCAACATCGCCGGCATCCACGGCGTCGAGGAGCACCAGGGACGCAAATACCTCGTCCTCGAGTTCGTCGAAGGCGAGACGCTTGCCGATCGCCTCGATCGCGGCCCGCTGCCCGTCGACGAAACGATCGATTTCTGCGAGCAGATCTGCGCTGGCGTCGAAGCCGCGCACGAGGCCGGCGTCATCCACCGCGACCTGAAGCCCGCCAACATCGTCATCACCCCCGACGGCAAGGCCAAAGTCCTCGACTTCGGCCTCGCGCGCGTCGAAGAGAGCGCCTCCGCCAGCGGCTCGAGCATGAGCCCCACGCTCACCAGCCCCGCGCAGGGCTCGCCTACCATGCCTGGCGTCATCCTCGGCACAGCCGCGTATATGAGCCCCGAACAGGCGCGAGGCAGACGCGTCGACAAGCGCACCGACATCTGGTCCTTCGGCGTCATCCTCTTCGAGTGCCTCACCGGCGCCTCGCCCTTCGGCGGCGAAACCGTCAGCGACTCCATCGGCGCCATCCTGCACAAGCCCATCGACCTCGCACGCCTGCCCCACGACACTCCGCCGGCTGTACACAAGACGCTTCGCCGATGCCTCCAGCGCGACAGGGCGAAGCGATTTCGCGACATCGGCGACGCCTGTCTCGAACTCCTCGACGACAGCGCCGACGCCGGCGTGTCGCTCCGCGAGGAGCGCAACGCCCGGCGCTGGATCGGACTCGCCGGCGGCTGGATCGTCGCCGTCGCCGCAACCGCAGCCGCCGTCGCACTCGCCGCCCGGTCGGCGCCCGAGTCGAGCGCGCCCCAGCGCCTCGACATGGACATCGTCCCCCGCGCCGGCCTCGAACTCGCCCGCATCCTTGCGCCGCCCCGAATCTCGCCGGACTCGTCAATGCTCACCTACCTGGTTCACCAGGACGGAGAGCGCGAACCGCGAATCGCTGTGCGCGACCTCCACACCGGCGCCGAGCGAGTCCTCCGCGGGCCGAGAGACCCACGCCACCCCGTCTGGGGCAACGACGACGACTCGATCATCTACGCAACCGATCACGGCGTCGTCCAGATCGATGTCAACGGTGGACGCCCGCAACTGCTCTCCAGCCTCAGCAACTTCTCCAGAACCGCCCCCGCCGGCGTCGACAACACCGGACGATATGTCTTCTCGTACATGCGCGGCGTCATGCTCGCTGTCGAGCCCGGATCCGACGAGCCCGTCGAACTGATCGACCCCATCCCGGGGCGCGAAGGCGACTGGTCGATCGCCCCAAGCTTCCTGCCCGACGGCGAGCATGTGCTCTTCAGCAATCAGGATGATGTGACCGTCGACAGCGGGCTGTATGTCGGCTCCATCATCGATGGATCCTCCCGCCGCCTGCTCCCCTTCGAGACCTCGTGCGTCTTCGTCGAACCCGACATCGTGGTGTACTGGCAGGACGGCGATCTCTTCGCGCGTCGCTTCGACCTGGATGCGCTCGAGTTCATCGGCGACCCCATCCGTGTCGCCGAGTCGGTGATGCGTCGAGCGTGGCCCATGTTCGGCAGTTTCGACGCCAACGCCGACACGCTCGCGTATGTCGCAGACGATTCGGATGGCGAGCTCGACATGTTGACCATCCTTGACATCGAGTCGGGCGAGGAATCTCCCATTGGAGTCGAAGGGTCGCTGTGGAGCCCCGCAGTATCACCGGATGGCCGGCGCCTGGTGTTCGACCGCACCGTCGACGCGACCGCCGGCGACATCGTCGTGCTCGACTTCGCCACCGGCACGGAGCTCACGCTCTCCCGTGACGAGGCGAACGAGTCACTTCCCGTCTGGAGCCCCGACGGCGACGAGGTCTACTTTTTCCGCGGCCCCGACCTCTATCGCGTGCCGTCCGACGCCAGCCGCGAGCCCGTGCGCATCTATTCGAGCCAGGTGTCGTGCCAGCCGTTCGCCGTCACGCCGGACGGCGCAAAGCTCCTCTTCACCGAGGGCGAGGGGCAGAACGCGGCGTCGATGCTCGACCTGCGCACCGGCGAGGCGGCCGCGGTCCGCATCAACGACCCCAACCCGTATGTCGGGCGCGGCCTGACATCGGACGGCCAGTGGCTGCTCTACATCGGGCAGCGCGCCGGCGAATCCCGGTTCCTCGCCGCACGCCTCGACGGCGAGGGTGAGCCCGTCCCGATCTCCCCCGGCTACGGCGAAGTCGTCAATGTCGCCGGTGAGTGGGCGTACTACCGGTCACGCTCCGACCTGCTGCGCGTACGCATTCAGGTCGAAGACGGTGAACTCGTCGTCGGCGAGCCCGAGCGCATTCTCAGCCTCCCCGGCATCGGGCATGTCGCCGGAACCTACGACGGAGCCAAGCTCATCCTCACACGATCCAGGCAACCGCTCCGGGGCGGATCGATCAGGGTCGTCCGGAACTGGATCCCGGAGTCATTGCGATGAGCAGCCCGATACAGATCGGCCCCTACACCGTCGAGTCCGAACTCGGCAGAGGCGGCATGGGCGTCGTCTACC
>JBICHM010000059.1:0-2976 GCA_043101835.1 Phycisphaerales bacterium
GACGATCTTCTGAACTTCGTCCGGCGTGGCGAGTCCCTGCTCGACCACGAGACGACCGATGATCGTGTCGATGTTGCTGGAGCCAGCGCGCGAGCCGGAACTCGCGTCGGCGCCGGTGGAGTCACCGGCCACGCTCTCGTCCGGCATCTGGAGCTTCTCAGGCTCGTTAGCGTCGCGATGTGTGGCGTCCGCGCTCATCGCCCTCCGCGTTGCGGCCGGAGACGCCGCCGGATGCAAACTAGAACCGCCTTCGGACAGTGTCAACGCGCCGACGCCGTGATCTCGGTCGCCGGCGGGCGCGCTACCATCGCGCATGCGAGTCGCACTCACCGGCGCATCAGGTTTCCTCGGCTCTGCCATAGTCCGTGCTCTCGCCTCCAGCGGGCACGCGGTGACCGCACTCGTGCGCGAGGCCTCGCCTCGCGAGCACATCGACGGACACACCGATCGATACGCGATCGGGGACCACGCGGATCCGTCGATCTGGTCGGAACTTCTGGACGGCGCCGACGCCCTCGTCCATAACTCCGTCGACTGGGACGCCATCCGCTCCGGCGACCTCGAACGCCACCTGCGGGCCAATCTCGCCGGGTCGATCAGCCTCATCGCGGCTGCCCGGGAGGCCGGGGTCCGGCGGGTCTGCTTCATTTCCTCCGTCGCCACCCTGCAGGACATCCTGCCCGCGTGGGAGGGCGTAATCGATGAGGATCACCCCCTGCGCCCCGGGGGGCTCTACGGGGCCTACAAGGCGGCCGTAGAGGCCCATCTGTGGTCGGCCGCGGCCTCATGGGGCATGCACTGCGTCGCCCTCCGGCCCTGCGCGGTCTACGGCGTCGAGCCGACCGTCCTCGATCGCACCTTCGGGGCCAAGCCGATCCGCCTGCTCCTCGAGCACGGCCGGGTCCGGAAATCCGACTGCCCCGGCGGCGGGAAGTTCGTGCATCGGGACGATGTCGCGCTCGCCGCCGTCCGGTCGCTCGAGCGGGACGAGGCGGCCGGGCGGGCCTTCAACCTGGTCGATTGCTACGCGAAGCACACGCGCTTCGCCGAGCACGCCGCCGAGGCCCTCGGGCTCCCCCCCGATCGCGTTGAGCCCGACGACGGCCCCCCCGCGAAGAACCGCTTCGACGTGACCGCGGCCCGTGAGACCCTGGGGGTCGGGCTCGACCGGGGGGACGCGGGGCTCCGGGAGTTTGCCCACGCCTTTATCGCCCTCGCCCAGCCTGCGTAACCGGGCCTGCGATGGGGGATCGTGGTTGAACCCGTGGAACCGGGGCTCGTACGTCGTGTAAGGTTGAGTTCGGGAGAGAAGGCGGCGTTGTCGCCGCCTCGAGTCGCCTGCCAGGACGAGGTGGTTGGATGTTTGCACGGACCTATTCGACAAGCCGGCGCCTTCGGTCGCGCGGCGTGGCCCCCACGCTTTCCGTCGCCCTCGGCGCCGCCGCACTCTCGTTGGGCTCGATGGGGTCGATCGCCTCGGCCCAGCCGATGCGTCCGGACGAGGCGCCGCGACAGGGCGCGCAGCCTGTGCAGCCCGGCCAGGTGCAGCAATCTGGGCCCCCGTTCCGGCTGCGCGTGGAGCAGGTCGACTTCGGCACGGTGCGTCCGCACATCGAGTCGCGCACGACGCTCGAGCTCTTCAACGCCAGCAAGTTCCCCATCACGCTGTCACGCGTCACGGCGACCTGCTCTTGCATGGGCGGCATCGTCGAGGGCAGCGAAGTCATCTCGCCCGGTCAGGTCGGGAAGGTCGACATCACTGTGAAGGGGCGGGCGAATCCCGGCCCCATCCGCGAGCGCGTGACGGTGTGGTACATCGACCCCGAGAGCGGACGCGAGCGGAACTTCGGCATCCCGGTGACCGGCGAAGTCGCCGAGGCCGTCAAGGTCGAGCCGTTCTTCGTCAACCTGCTGCTCGAAAAGAAGTCGGGCTCGCTTGCGCTGGCGTCAACCGACGGCGAGCGTTTCCGCGTGCTCTCCTTCGCCGGCAAGGACCCGGTATTCGATCCCGCCGCGGTCCCCGAGGGCGAGACCCCGGGACGCGACGCCACGACGAAGACCGCGATTCTCTACGACTTCAGCGATGTGCCCGAGACCGACCTGCCGGATTTCGCGCTGCTGCAGACCGATCACCCCGAGGCGCCGCTGATCACGGTGCGCCTCGTGCACCGGGGCATGCTTATGCGCGGGCAGAATCCCGCGGTGCGTCCCTGGTCGCTCTCGCAGGATTCGTTCAACCTGCAGCGCCTGGCGTCGGGCGAGAGCATCGAGCGGACGATCACCGTCGTGGCGCCGCGACTGGGCGACACATTCGAGGCAACGACGTCGAATGAGCGCCTCGGCGTGGAGGTCGTCGAGGTGACGAGCACCGACAAGGGCAAGGAGGTTCGCCTCCGCTTCACGATGCAGTCGGGCGACCCCGGCGTGCTGCGAGAGTCGGTGACGCTCAAGAACGGGCCCGACCAGATGTCGCTGCCGGTCTTTGCGCTACACGCCGCGGGCGCCTGATCGATGACAACCGGCCGCGGCGTACGCATCGCCACCTGGATCGCGATCGCGCTCGTCGGCGGCCTGCTGGCCTTCGCCGGCGTCATGAAGATCGCCACCGGCATGCCCGCGCAGATCGCACAGGGCCTGGCCGAGTTCGCCATCGTCGGCGCGATGCTCTGGCTGCGCCGGTGGTGGCTGCTGTGGGCGGGCGTCGCGTGCATGTTCGGCGCCTTCGCCGGGTGGACGGGCTTTCTCGCCTGGTGGGGCTCGTCGTCGTGCGGCTGCTTCGGCGCGCTCTCGGTGGCGCCGGAGGTCACGCTCGTGATCGACGTCGCGGCGAGGGCGCTCGCGCTGGCCACCGCGCTGCTGTGGACACCGAAACCCGCCGAGCGCGCCGCCTCGCTGCTCACCGGCGCCGTCCTGTGCGCCATGCTGGGCGCCGGCGTCTCATCGGCGCTCGCGAACCCGCTTCCAACCGATTTCGGC
>JBICHM010000060.1:0-20940 GCA_043101835.1 Phycisphaerales bacterium
CCGGAGCGCATCGCGCTCGCGCCGGCGCCCGGCGGCGACGGGATCCTTCTGGTCGCCAGCGATGGCGCGCGCCTGTGTGCCGCGGTCTGGGACGGTGATGCATTCGGCGCCGTGGCGACCGTTGAATCATCGTTCGCCAACAGCGCCGAGGCGTGGGACGCGACGCGGGACGAATCCGGGTGGATCGTCGCGTGGGCGCGCGCCGGGCAGAGCGGTCTGCGCGCGCGGCGCTGCACGGGCTCCTCGTGGGCGCTGACGGAACTCGGGCCGACGGTGGGCGGCGCTATCGACGGCGTGCGCCTGGCGCCGGGCGAGGGCGTGACAGTCACTCTCGCGCGCACGGCGAGCACGGTCGTCGGCGCGACGCGAAGCGGATCCGGCTGGAGTGCGCCAGAGACGCTCGCGACCGGCCTTGCGAGCGAGACGCCCTTCGACCTCGCGCGCGAGGGGGTCGGCGCGGGCGCCGTCGCGGCGTGGGCGCCGGCCACCGCCGATCGAGTCACACTGCGGCGCTGGGACGGGACCGGCTGGTCATCGACATTCCAGACGGCCACGCTCGCCGGCGGATTGTCGGTCGTAATGCTCGCGGCGCGCGACGACAGCCAGGGCGTGGTGGCGCTCGCGAGCGCTGAGGCGCCGATCGTCGTCTATGCGGAGGCAGGAGGCGCAGATGTCGACGGTGTGACGGTGCTCGGGCTCGTCGGCGAAGACCTGCCGGGCGTCGATCTCCCGGCTTCGCCGGGCGCAAGCCACGGCGGGAGCGATCTCTCCTTCGGCACGAACGCCGACCAGGCGATCGCGCCGGGCGCGTATCGCGACCTGAGCGTCGGCAACAACACGACGCTGCGGTTCAGCGCCGGGACCTATGTCTTCCGCTCGTTCGACTCGAACAAGAACGGCACGCGCCTGGTGTGCGACGCGAGCGCTGGGGATGTGACGATCATCCTGACGACGGGCGACCTCGAGGCCAACAACGATCTGACGATTGATCGGACCGGTTCGCACGCGGTGACGCTGCACCTGCAGGGCGGCGACTTCATTGCGCGGAACACTTCGAACATCGAAGCCGCGATCTTCGTGCACGCCGGGACGATCGACATCGGGCTGAGCGCGACGATTGTCGGGCACCTATTCGCCGCGGGCGGCGTCACGGTGGACGGGGGCACGATCGCGCCGCCGACCTGGGACGCCCCCGGCGTACCCGACGAGGCCGGGCACGACGGGTGGGCGCTGGTGGTGGACGAGGGTTCGCCCGGCGCGCCGGTGGCGCTCACGAGCGAGCCGTGGGTGTCGGTGCGGGCGCTGCCGCTTGCGGTGAGCGAGCGGTGCGGGGCGCGGGCGCTGCGGATCCTGCGCTGGACGGAGACGCCGGCCTTCGAAGATTGAACCTGGGGATTGACCGCGGGTCGGGCCGGATCTCGCTTGTGATCGGCGCCGCCGCGGGGCAGCATGTCGCCGGCCATGCGGAATCCGACGAAACCGATGCAGCGGTGCGCGTGCGGGGCGCGGGTGCAGTACCGGCGCGAGCAGCGCGGGCGCACCGTGCGCTGCCCGGGCTGCGGCGAGGCGCTGCGCCTCGGGCGCTGGCCGGCGCGCCGGGCGCAGGACGACACATCGAACGCGGAGCGCCGGGCGACGGCGCTCGCCGAGCGTCGGCGCAACGGCTTCGTCGCCGACGCCTTCTGGACGCTGACCTACCCGCAGCGGCCCGCCAACTGGGGTGCGTGGCTGGGCGCGGCGTTCCTGCTGGCCTTTGGCGCGCTGGGCATGTTCGCGACGGCGAAGGCGGGGACGCGCGGGGCGCTGGCGTTTGCGCTCGTTGGCGGGTCGATGCTCGGGCTGCTCAGCGCGTACCTGCTGGTGGTGGTGCGGTACACGGCGGGTGGTGAGGACGGGTTGCCGCGCTGGTTCGGCGGGGACATCGAGTTGGAGGATGTGTGGCCGGCGCTGATGGACTTCCTCGGGGCCGCGGGCGTGCCGCTGCTGCCGGGGATGCTGCTGGCGCTGGCGGCGTACTTCGGGGGCGCTTCGGCGGGCGACGCGCTGGCGGGGTCGTGGCCGCTGCTGGCGCTCGGCACATTCCTGTGGCCGGCGTCGCTGATCATGGCGGCGACGCTGGGCGTCGAGGCGTGCGTGCGCGTGGACATCATGGCGAAGACGATTCTCGCGGCGCCGGGGGCGTACCTGGCGACCTGGCTGCTGCTGCTCGGCGGCGTCGCGGTGGCGCTGGTGATGGCCGAGGCGTTCGGCGTGCTGCGGATCAGCCTGTGGCCGCTGCAGATCGATCTGGGTTCCCTCTTCCGGCGCTCTGCGGCGCACACCGTCGGCGCGCTCGCGTTGAGCGTGCTCGTCGTGGCGCACATCGCGCTGGTGTGGACGCGCGCGGTCGGGCTCTTCTACCGGCACTTCAGCTGCCGCTTCCCGTGGAGCGCGGGCTGACGCGCGACACGGATGTGTGCTGCGTGATTCCCCTGCCGAGGTGGAAGTGCGCCGCCCTCGCGTTTTGCGCTTGTGTACAGCAGATTCCGCGATCAGCATGGGCGGACGGGAGCCGAGGTTCGAGCGGAGATCAGGGTGGCGGGAAGCGAAGTGATGACGGCGTCGTGCGCGTGCGGGATGGCGATCCGGTATCGCGCCGAGCACATCGGACGGACGGTGAAGTGCCGGTCCTGCGGCGGCGCGGTGGCGCTGGCCGGCCCGCAGGGGGAGCGGGTTTGGTTTAATGATGACGACGAGGCGGAGGGCGCGTATGGCATCGACGCGGCGCCGGTGAAAGCGCCTGGCGCATCGCCGGTCGCGCCGGACGCCGTCCACCCACAGAGCGGCGAGCGTCGCACTCTCGGTCGTGAGAAGCAGATCGAGAAGCGGCGCGAGGCCGGATTCTGGCGCGACTCCGGACGCGCCTTCGTGTTCTGGATGACGCCGTCCGGCGCTATCGGCCTCATCGTGATCACGGCGATGCTGCTGATCGGCACAGTGCTGGCGTTCATCCCGCTCATCGGGCTGATCGTCTCGATCATTGTGACGGGGCTCGTGTGGGGGTTCTACCTTGAGGTGATCCAGAACACCGCCGGCGGCGACGACGACCTGCCGGACCCGAGCACCTGGGACGGCGTCTGGGACAGCGTGATCGTGCCGATCGCCACCTTCCTGACCGTGACGCTGGTGTGCGCGCTGCCGGCGCTCGGCGCGCTCTTCGCCGACATGCCGATCACCGTGGTATTTGCCGCGGGCGCCTTCGGCGCGTTCCTGTGGCCGGTGACGATCATGACCGCGGCGATCGGCGGCGCGGGCGCGGCGATCCGCCTCGATCTGCTCGTGCGGACCGTCTTCAGCGCGTTCGTGCCGTACCTGTGCATCTGGCTGATGCTGACGGTGGCGACCTTCGCGAACTGGATGGCGACCGCGGGCGGCGAGGGCGTGCTGCCACCGCCGGTGGTCGACTTCCTGACCTCGGGCATTGTCGGCTACTCGCTGGGCGAGCTGGCGTCGGTGTACACCTCGATCGTGTCGATGAAGCTCATCGGCCTCTACTACCGCCACTACAGCGACCGCTTCCCGTGGGACGCGGGGTGAGTTCGCGCTAGCGCGGCAGGCGTGTGCGCAGCAGGAGGTAGGGCGTGTCGGGCCACGCGTCGGCGCCGGTGAAGCTCGGCGTGCGGTGGATCTGCGAGGTCGTGAAGTAGAGCGTGCGGTTCGGACCGATCGCGAAGGAATCCGGCCAGGCGATGCGCGCGTCGCGCACGAGCGTGAAGAGGCGCCCGTCGCGCGTGCGATAGACGACGGCGTCGCGCTCGAGCGCGCTGAAGTAGATCGCGCCGGCCTCGTCGATCTCCATGCCGTCGGTCACGACCGTCGCGCCGAGGTACTCGACCCGTTCGGCGAGCAGACGCGCCGGGAGCGACGCGTCGAGCAGCGCGCTGGTCGGCACGCGATGCAGCGTGCGCGCGGTGAGCGCCTGGAAGTAGAGGAATCCGTATTCGCGGTCGAGCGCGAGGCCGTCGCTGTGGATGCGGGGCGTCGGGCCGTCCGGATCGGCGCCGAGGGTGAGGGGCTCGCCGTCGATGACCGGGACGAGATCGGGATCCGCTTTGACAGCCGGGTGGTCTTCGAGCAGGCGTCGGGCGTCGCCGGTTGCGAGGTCGAGGACGACGATGGCGCCGCGACCGGAGTCGGTGATGTACGCGGCGTTGGCGTCGAGATCGATGCGGACATCGTTGAGGTACGACCCGGGCGGCGCGACGGCGCTGTCGAAGTGGTAGATGCGCGCGGCCTCATCGGTGGCGAGGTCGACTTCGATGAGCTTCGGCCCGCCCGCGACCGGCCCCTGGAAGCCGGGGGCGGCGGGGTCGAGGATCCACAACCGGTCGGCGTTGTCGATGTGCACGCTCTGCACGCAGACGAACCGCTCGGCCGGGTCGGCGCCGGGCGTCCAGCCGTTCCAGCGCGCATCGGGGTACGGGACGCGCTCGCCGGTCGGGAGGAGTTCCTCGACGGCGTTCGTGTAGGGGCCGCCCCAGTTCGGGTAGTTCACGAAGATTCGCCCGGCCTGCGAGACGGCGACGCCGGTCCACTGCCGATCGGGGGACTCGGCGACGATGTCGAGGTCGCCCGGGCGCAGCGATGCGCAGGCGGTGAGCAGTGCAGGGAGGAGGGTAGCGAGATTCGCGGCGCGGAGGCGTGGGCTCATGCTGCGGGCTCCGGAGGCAGAAGGGGCTGGGCGCATTCGGGGCAGCGATCGGCCGAGGCGCTCGTGTCGTAGAGGCATCGCGGGCAGGCTTCGGCGGTGCGCGTCCGCGCCAGCACGCGCGCTCGGCGCACCGGTCGGATGGCGGCGAGCAGCGTAGCGCCGCCGATGCAGGCGGCCAGCGCAGTCGCGAGTTGGCGGGGCAGGCCGCTCCAGTAGATCGATGCGCGCTGGTGCGCGCCGGGCTGCGCAGGGAGAACGGCGAGCGTGAGCGCGAGACCTGACGGCCCTTCGCCGATCTGCGACGCGTCGCGGGCGCGCCGTTCGAGCGCTGCGCGCACGACCGGCTCGAAGCGGTCGGTCGTTCCCGCGGCGAATGGCGCGAAGTTCGGATCGGCGATGACGAGGCGCACCATGGCCCGCTCGATGACCGGGGCGGCGCGCCCGATCGGGACGCGTTTGTAGTCGTACTCGAAAGTCCAGCGTGCGCCGACATCGTCGGGCAGAGGCTGGCCGGCGTAGCGGAGGGCTGGCGACCAGTCGGTGAAGCCGCCGGCCACCTGCTCGGCGCCGGGGGGCGGGATCCATTCGAGCAGTTCGCCCTCGCCGGTTTCCCGGATGAATCCGGCCTCCCAGCCCCGTGCCGTTCGGCCGTCGGCGGCGCGGTCGGTGGCGACCCATGCGGAGGCCGCGCCGACGACGAGGAGCGCGCCGGCAAGCGCACGCCGGCGGGCGGTCGTGCGGAGACGAGCGGGGGTGAGGCGGCGTCGGGGTCGCACGGAGCAAGGGTACGCGCCCCACGGCAGGCGGTGCCCTTCGACGATGCGTGGCAGCCTCCGGGGAATAGGTCTATCCTCGCCCTCCCCCCTCTTGCCCCAGCGGCTGATCGAAGGAGCCGGACCGATGGCGATTCTCGTGAACGCGGACACGAAGGTGCTGTGCCAGGGCATCACCGGCTCGTACGGCGCCCTGCACACGCGCGGCTGCCTCTACTACGGCACGAAGATGGCCGGGGGCGTGACGCCGGGCAAGGGCGGCTCCAGCGACGACAACGGGCTGCCGGTCTTCGACACGGTGCAGGGCGCGGTAGACGCCACGGGCGCGAGCGCGACGATGATCTTCGTTCCGCCCCCCTTCTGCGCCGATGCGATCCTCGAGGCGGCCGAGGCGGGCGTCCGCGTGATTTGCGCGATCACCGAGGGCGTGCCGGTGGCGGACATGATCCGCACGCGCGCGGCGCTCGACGAGATGAACGCCGGGCGCGACGCGAATGCGCGGATCTACCTCATCGGCCCCAACTGCCCGGGCGTCATCACACCGGGGGCGAAGACGGGGTCCGGCGAGTCGAAGGGCGATCCGTACACGAACGCCGGCTGCAAGATCGGCATCATGCCGGGGTACATCCACACGCATGTCAGCGAGGCGGCCAGCGGCAAGGCGGTGGGCATCGTCTCGCGCTCGGGCACGCTGACCTACGAGGCGGTGTGGCAGACCTCGAGCCTCGGGCTCGCGCAGAGTTCGTGCGTGGGCATCGGCGGCGACCCGGTGCGCGGCATGGGGTTCATCGAGTGCCTCGAGCTCTTCGAGAACGACCCCGAGACGGCGGGCGTGCTGATGATCGGTGAGATCGGCGGGACCGACGAGGAAGCCGCGGCGGACTGGGCGAAGGCGAACATGAGCAAGCCCGTCGCGGCGTTCATCGCGGGTCGCACCGCGCCCCCCGGCAAGCGGATGGGGCACGCGGGCGCGATCATCAGCGGCGGTCAGGGCGGCGCGGAGAGCAAGATCGCGGCCCTCGAAGGCGCGGGTGTGACGGTGGCCGAGACCCCGGCCCACATGGGCGCCGCGATGGCGAAGGCGATGGGGCTGGAGGTCGGCGTCTCTGCGTAGGGAATGAACGCGAAGGACGCGAAGAGACGCGAAGGAAGTAAAGACAGAACGCAGAGGAAGACCGAGGAAGACGGAGGGGGTGCGGTTCTTGGCCCCAACTCCGTTTCCCTCTGTCTTTCTCTGCGTCCAATTCCCCTGAAGTTCGCGTCTCTTCGCGCCCTTCGCGTTCCGCTTTGCAGCGGCGGCCTGAAGGCCGCCCTACCGGCCGGGCATGGAGTAGAGGCCGTCGGCCGGCGTGAACATCGGGAAGATGACCGCGGCGTCGAAGGCCAGCGCGAGGCGCTGGAGGTCTTCGTGCGCCGCCGTCTTGTTCCCTGACTGCGTCAGCACGGCGCGGAGCGGGCGGAGGTCGATGGCGACGGGGTCGCCGGCCACCTGCTCGAAGAGCGGGACGAGGTGCGGGGCGCTGTCGGCCCATGCGCGGGTCTCGCCGGCGGCGTTGGTGGACGCCGCGGCGAGGATGACGATGTGGAACGATCGCTCACCGGAGGCGATCGCGACCTCGTGGGCGAAGTTGCCCAGGTCGAGCACGTGCACGGGGGTGTGCCCCTTGCCCATGTGGTAGGTCCCCGCCTTGAAAACCGCCTTGGGCATGTCGAGGGGCGTCCAGCCGGTGCGCTCGATGTGCTGCAGCAGGTTGCGCTTCATGAGGTCGATGCGCGTGGAGTTGTTGTCGTAGTAGCGCTGCTCGTTGTAGGCGCGGTACACCGCGGCACTGGCGCGCAGCTGCTCGATAATGTCCTTCGCCTCGCCGACGCCGGTGAATGCCTCGCCGAGCGCGTCGAGTTCCGCATCGTTCGTCGTCACCATGAAGGCCTGCGACTGGTCGCCGGCCTGCGCGAAGCGTGCGAATCCGGCGAGCGCGCGGTCGAGCGCGGCCTGGGCGAGCGCGCGAGCGTCGTCATTCGGCGCGATGGCGACGAGGCGGGCGAGCAGGCCGCGCGGGCTGCCGATGAACTCCTGATCGACGCCCCAGACGCGGTAGCCGAGGTCGAGGCCGTCGGCGACGACGCGCAGCTCCTCGCGATGGTCGAGGAAGGCGATGGAGAATGGGTTGCGCGAGAGCAGGGCCTCGGCTGCGTCAAGGCCGCCTGATTCGATGGAATCGACGAGGAGGCGCGTGGTCTCCGGACCGGTCTCGGTGACATAGACGCCGAAGCCGTCGCCGGCGAGTTCGTAGAGCAGAGCGCGGGTGAAGGCGGGCGTCTCGGCGTTGAGGTGGCTCTCACCGAGCATGACGAACTTCGACGCCGCGGCTTCGGCGAGCAGCCACGCGCCTCCAGCGCCGGCGAGCGACGCCTCGGCGACGGTGAGCGGTCGCGTGTTCGCGTCGACGGCGGCGCGGACATCGGCGTTGAGGTCAGCGGTGGCGGCGGCGCTGCAGCAGAGCGCGCAGGCGGCGATGGCGATGGTGCGCATGATTCCTCCCAAAGTCGTGGCTCGGCGCCGAGCGTCGGCGCCGGGTACCTGTGGTTGGGAAGGGTGCGCCGCCAATTTTGCGACATATCCCGCGGCGGACGAACCCGCTCAGTCCGTAACCGCGTCGATCTCGATCTCGACGAGCATGGCGGGGTCGATGAGCTGGGCGCCGCCGACCATGGTCAGGCAGGGCTTGTGGTCGGCGAAGAAGGCCTTGTGCGCGCGCCCGTGGGCGTCGGCGTTGGCCTGAATGTCGGTGACGAACATGCGGCAGCGAACGATGTTCGTACGGGTCAGGCCGAGTTGCGCGAGCCCCTTCTCGATGATCGCGTAGCACGCGAGCGTCTGCGCATAGGCATCGCCGGGATGGACAACGGCGCCGTCCACCACTGGCGGGGCGGTGCCGGTGAAGAAGACGAGGTTCCCGGCGCGGATCGCGCGGCTGTAGCCGTAGCGGTCTTCCCAGACGGCGCCGGTCGAAATGCGTCGCAGGTCAGGCATCGTCGCCGGGCTGCGCGCGCCGGTTGCGCGGCGCGAAGATGGCGGTGATGTGCTGCGTCGGCTCGTCCTTCTTCACGCGCACCGGGCCCTGCTTGATGCGCTCGAAGGCGCTCGTCGCGTTGGCCTTGCTGAACTCCGTGCCGATGAAGCGCCGGTCGAGTTCGCGCGCGATGAGGCCGGTGGTGCCGCTGCCGAGGAAGGGGTCGAGGACGAGGTCGCCTTCGTTCGAGCAGGCGCGGATGACGCGCTCGAGGTAGACCTCGGGAATCTGGTTGTCGTGGTTGGCGCGCCGTTCCTTGTTGTTGCCCTGGATGCGCCCCCAGTACTTGCCGTACCAGACATCCATGGGCACGCGCAGGCCGTTGACGCCTTCCTTCTTCGCGTGGGTGCGTGGGTCGAAGTAGGTGGTGGCGCGGTCGGACGGCTCGAGGATGGGCTCGGCGTTCCAGGTGCGATTCTGGCGGTCCCTGGCGAAGTAGAGGGCGTGCACCTTGCTGTTGATGAAGCCGCCGAGTCGGTTCTGGCCAAAGCGGTAGTGCCAGATGCACCAGTTGATCATGTGGAGCCCGCGCCCCTCGAGGTGCATGACGATCTCGGCGCAGGTGTCATCGGGGATGTTGACCCAGATGGCGCCGCGGGGCATAAGGGCGTCGATGCAGAGGTCGAGCCACGCCGCGGTGAAGTCGAGGTAGTCCTCGCGCTTCATGCGGTCGTCCCACTCGTCGTACTTGCGGTTCCAGTTGAAGGGCGGGTCGGCGAAGACCAGGTCCACCTGGTGATTCGCGACCTCGGGGACGCTCGGAAGAATGTCGCGGCAGTCGCCGACCCAGACGCGCAGGTCGGGGTTGGTGAGGGCGAAGTCCGGCTTCCGGGCGTGCGCGGGCTTCGGGGCCTTTGCGACGGGCTTCGCACTGTTGGCGGCTGCGCGGGTCATCGCGGGCGATGGTAGCGCGGGGGGGATCGAGGCGCAAGTGATGACAGGTTGTCCACGATGGAAGAGATGGCGTATGCGGAGCACGCGTTGCCCTTCGGGCAATGCGTGGCGCCCAGCAGGATGGGGTCAATGGATCTCGTCGGTGCGGTCGCGGACGCCGGTGCCGAAGAGGCGGTCGCCGGCGTCGCCGAGGCCGGGGCGGATGAAGCCGTGGCCGTCGAGCTCGCGGTCGAGGCTCGCCGCGTAGATGGGCATCTCGGGGTGGTCGCGGAGCATGCGCCGGACGCCGTCGGGGGCGGCGACGATGCAGAGCATGCGGAGGTCCTTCGCGCCGGCCTCGCGGAGGACGCGCGCGGCGAAGGATGCCGAGCCGCCGGTGGCGAGCATCGGGTCGAGCAGCAGCACCGGACCGGCGTCGAGATCGTCGGGGAGCTTGGAGAGGTACTCGATGGGCCGGAGGGTCTCCTCGTCGCGGCTCACGCCGATGTGGCCGACGCGCGCGTTGGGGAGCATGTCGAGCACGCCCGCGGCGAGGCCGAGGCCGGCGCGGAGCACGGGCACCACCGTCGGGCTGCCGGCGAGGCGGACGCCCTCGGTCTCCTCCAGCGGCGTGTGGACGCGGATGGGGCGCGTCGGGAGCGTGCGCGTCGCCTCGTAGACCATCAGACCGGCGATCTGCTCGACGAGGGCGCGGAAGGCGCGCCGGCCGGTGTCATGCTCGCGCATGCTGGTCAGCTTGTCGGCGACCAGCGGGTGGTCGAGAACGAAGAGATTGGGGAAGTCGTCGTGGGGGTCGAGCATCGGAGCGGGCCTCCGTCGTGTCGTGGCGGTCAGGCGCCTTGCAGCAGCAGGAGTGCGACGAGGTCGTAGATGGCGTGGGTGGCGACGGCGATGCCGAAGCCGCGCCAGACGTAGATCGCGCCGAAGTAGAGCCCGGCCATGAAGTAGAAGGGCAGGCCGGCGGGGTCGGCGTGGTAGAAGGCAAAGAGCATCGCGCTGATGACGATCGCGACGACGCGCCCGGGCGTTTCCTTCACGCCGAGCAGGTCGACGAGCAGGAAGTGCAGGAGCGCGATGGCGACCATGCGAAAGAGCAGTTCTTCGTAGAGCCCGGCGCCGACGGCGATAGTCGCGCGCGCCTGCCAGGGCATGGCGCGGAGCGTCTCGGCCGTGTCGCTGGCGAGCGGCAGCATCGCGGCGGGCGGCGCCTCGCCGGCGCTCGAAGCCAGCGCCACAAGGTGCGCGAGGACAACGAGCGGGAGCGTCCAGATCGCGCTTTCGAGCAGCATGCCCAGAAGGACCGCCGGCTTCAGGCGCCAGGGGTCGCGCTCGAGGATGTGCCAGAGCAGCAGGACGACGGCCAGCGCTATGCCCGGCAGGTAGAGGGCGCCGACGCCGAAGAGCTCGAAGAACTGCCCGAGCAGGCGTTGGGCGAGGATCTGCTTCGTGTCCCCGGAGGGCTCGGTCAGATAGAGGACCGACCCGATCTCGAAGGCGACGAGCAGGGGCAGCAGAAAGACGAGGGTGTGGAGTGGACGGGTCGAGAGCGCGGCGTAGCCGGTCGGGACGGGTCGCGCAGACGACTTCGGCGGCGGCTTTCGTCGGCGCTTCGGCTCGGAGCCCATAGGCCCGCAAGGTACCAGCGTGGCGCGCGACGCGCCGGAACGACAACGGCCCGCGCGTTCGCGCGGGCCGCTGGTGATGGTCGAGTGCGGGCGTCGGTCAGGCCGCGGCCTTCTTGGCCTTCACGCGGGCGCTGAGGCGCGACTTCTTGCGCGCCGCGGTGTTCTTGTGGATGGCGCCCTTGCTGGCGGTCCTGTCGATGATGGCGCAGGTCTTCTTGAAGGCTTCCTCGGTCTCCTGCACGGAGCCGTGGAGGATCTTCTCGCGCAGGTCGCGCATCGCCAGTCGCATGGCGCGGAGGCGCCAGCGGTTGCGCCGGCGGTGCGTCTCGTTCTGACGGATGCGCTTCTTGGCGGAGAGCGTGTTGGCCATCTGGGTGCGTCTCTGGGGGTCGGTGCGGCGCGCGGCCACGCCGCGAGAGCCGGAAAGGACAGGTTCGTGCGAGGATCCGGTCGGCCCACCGCCGGGTCCGGATCGCGGAGCCCAGTAGTATGGCGAGTCTGCGCCGGGAATCAAGGCGGGCGGGGGCCCCTGTTGGCGGGCGCCAGTGTCCGCGGCCCTTGCCGGAGGGTCGGGTTGGGGCTAGTCTCTCCCTCCGCGACAGATTGCTGCGCGCGTAGCTCAATTGGATAGAGCACCTGACTACGGATCAGGAGGTTGGGGGTTCGACTCCCTCCGCGCGTACTTCCCCGCCCCGGCCCCTCGGCTGGGGCGGCGGTCGTTTTGGAGGTCGCGACGCCCGTTTCCGGGGCTCAGGCGCACGGCCCCCAGGCGGCCAGGAGCAGGCCGAGGTCGGCCCCGTCGGTGGCGCCGTCGCCGTTCAGGTCGCCGTTCGGGAGGCCCCAGTTGCCGAGCAGGAGGCCCAGATCGACGCCGTCGACTGCGCCGTCGGCGTTGAGATCGGCGGTGCAGCCGGGGATGAGGTCGGCGATGAAGGCGCCGCGCCCGTGGGTGAAGGCCACGAGCGTGTCGGGGCCCTTCCAGTCGAGGGACTCGACGACGGTGTTGGGCATGCCTGGGCCGGTGGGTCGCCAGGTGGCGCCGGTGTCGTCGGAGGCGAAGACACCCAGCTCGGTCGCGGCGTAGAGCTGGGCGGAATCGGTCGGCCGGACGGCGATCCAGTGGACGGGGATGTCGGGGATGGGGTCGCTGCCGCCGACGCCGTCGATGCGCGTCCACGACGCCCCACCGTTCGCCGTGCGATAGACATGCCCGACGCCGAATGTGCTGTAGGAGGCGTAGGCGATATCGGGGTCTCTGGGATCGACCGCCATGCTGCTGACCCACGCGAACCCGGACGGCAGCCCGCTCGAGGAGAGCACCCATGTCGGCGAGGCGTCGAGCGCGTTGGTCGAGCGCGCGACGTGGCCGTTGCTGTAGCCGAGGTAGACGACATTCGAATCACTCGGCGCGACGGCGATCGCGCTGATGGTCGCGGCTGCCGGGAGATCGATGCCCGCGACCTGCCACGACGCGGCGCTGTTCGTCGTGCGCCACGGGCGCCGGCCGCCGGTCCAGAGGATGTCGGGGTTCCGCTCGTCGATCGCGAATGGGGTGATGAAGAGACCGTCGGTGTCGGTGATGCCGCCGGTGGCGGGGAAGGAGCTCGCGCCGCCGTTGGTGGACTTGCGGATGGTGGGGAAGCCCTGGATCTCGGTGAAGATGACATCGGGATCGCGCGGGTCGATGGCGACGTAGCCGCCATCGCCGCCGCCGATGCTCACCCAGGCATTCGCGCCGGCGCGTGATTCGGTCTTGCTCGTGCCGTTGTCCTGCGCGCCGCCGGCGAAGCGGTCGGTCTGCTTCGCGCTGTCGCCGTGGTAGAACTGCGTGACGGCGTAGCCGTTGTTGAGGTTGGTCCAGAGGATGTCCGGCAGCGGGCCCGCGGCGCCGAAGGGGCAGTCCTCCTGCGTCGTCGCGTCGAGCGCGTTGTCGGTGCGGTAGAGGCCGCCGTCGTTGCCCGCGTACATGGTGGCGTTGGTCACGCCGTCGTAGTCGGGATGGAAGACGATGATGTGCTGGTCGGCGTGCGCGTAGCGTGTGTTGGGGATGGAGGCGACCTGCTCTGCGAACCAGTAGGCGCCGATCCCGAAGGTGCGTCCGCCGTCGTCGGAGCGGAAGAGGTCGATCCCCCCCACCCACACGACGTCGGGGTTTGTGGGATCAACGGCGATGGCGTTGTCGTGCCAGCCCTGCGAATAGAGCGGCGACGCGATGCAGCCGGTGGCGGTGACGAGGTTGCTGAGCAGCCAGGGGCCGACGAAGCCGTTGAAATCGACGCGCCCCTCCCAGTTGACGCCGCCATCGGTCGAGCGGAACACATTGACGAGCTGCCCCGTCGGCGCGCCGCTGCCGTTGTCGGCCATCGAGATGTACATGACATCGTTGTCGGACGGCGCGATCGCGAGCGCCATGCGTCCCTGATTGGCGCCGGTGACGATCTCGCTCCAGGTGTCGCCGCCGTCAGTGGAGCGGTAGAGGCCGTCTTTCTCGAAGGAGCCAAATGCCGCGAGCAGGGTGTCGGGGTTCGTGTCGCTGCGCACGACGAGGTCGAGCGCGCCGACCGAGCAACCATTGGTCTGCTGTGCGCCGGAGAGATAGCGCGGGTTGGCGAGGACGAGCGCCCACGAAGCGCCGGCGTCGAGGCTGCGCCATACGCCGGTGCGCGTCGCGGCGTAGAGGCGCGCCGCGTCGTTCGGACTGATGACGATCTTGTTGACATAGTGGAATGCGCCGGCGGGCACACCGTTCACCGTGCCGTCAAGGAGCGTCCAGGTCACACCGCCGTCGGTTGACTTGAAGATGCCGAGCCCGCGCGGAAAGGTGCTGGATCCACCGACGCCCTCGCCGGTGCCGGCGTAGAGGATGTCGGTGTTCGTCGCGTCGATCGCGATCGTGCTGACAGCGATGTTGGGGAGGAAGTCGTCGAGGGGCGCCCACGATGCGCCGGCGTCGGTCGACTGCCACACGCCCCCGTTGACGCCCGCGGCGTACATGGTGGTCGGCGTGGCCGGATCGATCGCCAGCGCACGCGTGCGCCCGCCGATGTTGCCGGGGCCGAGGGGATCCCAGCTGGTGATATCGCCGGGGTGCTCGGCGCTGCGCAGCGCGGCGCGCTCGCGCACGGCGCGGAGCGCATCGATGACCTGTTCCAGTGGATAGGCGTCCTGGCCGGGCGCGAGGCGCTGGGCCATGAAGAAGGCCGCGGCCTCACCGGGCTGGTCGAACTTGCGGAGGGCGCTGCGGTCGGCTTCGTCACCGTCATCCCATTCGCCGACGACGCCGTGGGCGACCGGAGCCGCGTGCACGGGTCGGGCCTCCGGACCGGCAGGAGTCGGGATGGCGACGGGGCGGGCCGGGCCGGCACAACCGGTCAGGAGGCACGCGAGGGCAAGCGACAGGCGAGCGGACGAGAGAACTGGGGCAAGAGACGGCACAGGCAACTCCGGCAGCGGGGCATTCGGGCTGTAACCACTGTACTCGCCGAGGCTTGTGCCACATGCGGGCAAAACGTGGGATCCGGTGCAACGGCCCCGCAACCGGGGACGAATCAACATGTTGACTTAGAGCGGAACATGCATACCGTTCCGCTTGTTTCCGCTCCGGAGGACGGCCCCGGCCATCCCCCACCGACGCCAGCGAGGAGTTGCGATGACGAGTCTCCAGTCGAACCAGCCCGGCGGTGAAGCACAGGCGTGCGCGGGGCGTGAGGCGTGTGTGGCGAGGTCGCTGCTGACCGCGGCGAACCTGATGACGCGCGTCGGCGACCGGCTGAGCGCCTCGATCGGCCTGACGAGCTCTCGCTGGCTGATGCTCTGCTCGATCGGGCGGTTCGAGGAGGCGCCCTCGGTGGGTGTGCTCTCCGAGGAGGTGCTGCTGAGCGTGCAGAACGTGAGCCGCATGCTCGGGCAGATGGAGGCCGACGGGCTGATCGAGCGGTTCACGAAGCCGGGGTCGGGGCGCGCGGTGTTCGTGCGACTGACCGAGCAGGGCGAGGCGCCGCTCGAGCAGACGCGCGCCCTGGCGGAGGAGTTCGAATCGTGGTTCTTGCGCGGGGTGTCGCAGGAGGAGGTCGACCGGATCGACCGGGACCTCTGGCGCCTGACCGACAACCTTCGCGCCATGGAGGCGGCGAAGGCCGCCAGCGGCGACGCATCGCCGGAGAAGGGACAGACGGCATGAGTTGGTTCCGGGGAATGACGATCGCGACGGGCGCGCTGCTGCTGACCGGCATGGCGCCCGAGGCGCACGCCCAGCCGAGCGAGGGCGGCCCGCCCCCGGCGTCGGTGGTGGTCGACCAGGCGCGGATGGAGCGCGTGGAGGGGCTGCGCGAGGTGACCGGCGAGCTGCGCGCGGTGCGTCGCAGTTTGGTCGCCGCGGAAGCGGGCGGGCGCGTGCTCGAGCTGACCGTCGCCGAAGGCGATGAGATTGAATCGGGCGCGGTGATCGCGCGTCTGGACGAAGCGATCGTGCGACTCGAGCGCGACCAGGCGGTCGCGCAGATCGCGGTGCAGGAGGCGGCGGTGCGCGAGCGCGAGGCGGACCTCGAGAAGACCGAGCGCGACCTGTCGCGCCTGCGCGAGCTGCAACAGCGCTCGTCGGCGTCGCAGAACGAGGTGCTCGACGCGCAGACCGCCGTGACCGCCGCCGAGGCGCGACTGCAAGAGGCGCGCGCCGAACTGCAGGTCGCCAGGGCGGCCGTTGCGCTGGCCGAGGAGCGTCTGACCGACATGCAGGTGACGGCGCCCTTTACTGGGCGTGTCGTGACCAAGCGGACCGAAGTGGGCCAGTGGGTGCGCGAAGGCGAGCCGGTAGTCGAACTGGTGCAGCTCGACGAGATCGAGGTGTGGCTGGACGTGCCCGAGCGCTTCGTGAACCGGCTCTCGACGACGGGCGCGACGGTGCAGGTGCGCGTGCAGGCCCTGGGCGAGACGATGCGCGGCACGGTGGCGCAGATCGTGCCCGCGGCCGACCCGCTGAGCCGCATATTCCCGGTGCGCGTGCGCCTCGCAAACGATACGGGCCTGCTGCGTCCCGGTATGAGCGCGACCGGCCTCGCGCCGACGGGGGAGGATGTGGACGTGCTCACGGTGCACAAGGACGCGATCCTGCGCGACGATGCGGGGCCGTACGTGTACTTCAACGCCGGCGGCGTCGCGATGGCGGCGCGCATCGAGGAGTTGTTCCCGGTGGCGAACCGCGTGGCGATCCGCTCGCGTCAGTTCGAGGCGGGGACGGAGATCGTCGTCGAGGGCAACGAGCGCCTGTTCCCCGGGCAGCCCCTGATGACCCAGCCGATGCGCGACGCCGGCGCCACGACCGCGTCGCGCCCGGGCGAGGGAGGCTGACCGATGGACATCGTTCGCCTCTCGATTCTCAAGCCCGTCGGCGTGACGGTCGCGGTGCTGCTGGTGGTGATGTTCGGGCTGATCGGTCTGGGCGCGATCCCCATCCAGCTTGCGCCGAACGTGGACCGGCCGATCATCACCGTGACGACCAACTGGCCGGGGCGCAGCCCGCAAGAGATCGTCGACCAGATCACCAAGGAGCAGGAAGAGCAGCTCAAGAACGTCGAGAACCTCAAGTCGCTCCGCTCGACGAGCAGCGAGGGCTCGAGCCAGATCACGCTCGAGTTCTACATCGAGACGAACATCGACCGCGCGATGCAGGACGTCTCGGACTCGCTGCGCCAGGTGCCGGAGTACCCCGAGGATGTCGATGAGCCGGTGATCACGGCGACCGAAGGCGACGCGGAGAACGCGATCGCCTGGATCATCATCGATTTCCCGCCCGAAGTGCGGGACCAGTTCGCGACGTTCGACATCGCGACGCTCTACGACGCGCTCGATAAGGAAGTGAAGCCGTATCTCGAGCGCACCGACGGGGTGGCGGAGATCAACATCTTCGGCGGTCGCGAGCGCGAGGTGCGCGTGCTGATCGACCCGGTGCGCCTTGCGCAGCGCGGGCTGTCGTACAACGAGGTGGCCGCGGCCCTGCGCTCGGAGAACCGCAACACCTCCGCGGGATCGATCGCCGAGGGCAAGCGCGACTATCGCGTGCGCGTCGTCGGCCAGTTTCAGAGCGATGAGGACATCCTCTCGACGATCGTCGCCTACCGCGACAGCAAGCCGGTGTACCTGCGCGACATCGGCGATGTCGAGATGAGCCATCAGAAGCGCCGCGGGTTCGTGCGAAACATCGGCGGCCAGGCGATCGCCATCAACGCGAAGCGCAAGACCGGCAGCAACGTGATGGCGGTCATGGCCGGGTTGCAGGAGCGCCTCGAGGTCGTCAAGAGCGACATCCTCCCGACGATCGATCCGCAGGCCGGACCCCATCTGCGCATGCGTCAGGTGTACGACGAGACGACCTACATCCGCAGCGCCATCGACCTGGTGATGCAGAACCTCTGGGTCGGCGGCATCCTCGCGGGCATCGTGCTGTGGCTGTTTCTCCGCAGCGTGATCTCGACGGGCGTGATCGCGCTGGCGATCCCGACCTCGATCATCGGCACCTTCCTCGTGATGCTCGCGCTCGGGCGTTCGCTCAACGTGATCTCGCTCGCCGGCATGGCGTTCGCGGTCGGCATGGTGGTGGACAACGCCATCGTCGTGCTCGAGAACATCTACCGTCGCCTGCAGAACGGCGAGACGCCGATGACCGCGGCGTACCGGGGCGGGCGCGAGGTGTGGGGCGCGATCCTCGCCTCCACCCTCACCACCGTCGCGGTGTTCATCCCGGCGCTGACGATTCAGGAGGAGGCGGGGCAGCTGTTCCGCGACATCTCGCTGGCGATCGTCGCGGCCGTCACGCTCTCGCTGCTGGTGTCGATCACCGTGATTCCCGCGGCCTGCTCGCGCTGGCTGCGCTCGCCGAAGGATCGACGCCCGGCGCGGACGCCCATCGGGCGCGCGTGGCGCGGCGCGTTCGGACTCGGCGCGCTGGCCGCGGCGCTCAACAGGCGCATCAAGACCACAATGCTGTGGCTGATGACCGGCTGGCGGGGCTGGACGCTGCGCCCGGCGGTGATCCTCTTCATGACGGCCGCGAGCATTCTCGGCGCGTACGTGCTCATGCCGCCGCTGGACTACCTGCCCGCCGGCAACCGGAACCTCGTCTTCGGCGGCCTGCTCATTCCTCCGGGGTACTCGATCGAGCAACAGGAAGACGTCGCCCAGCGCATCGAGCGGTACCTCGATCCCTACATGACCGTGGACGCGAGCGACGACGCGGCGGTGGCGCAGCTCGACCCGATCCGACGCATGGATGCGCCGAACGACCCCTTTGATCCGGTGCCGATTGAGAACATGTTCGTCGGAGCATTCGGCGGCGGAATGTTCGTCGGCGCATCGAGCGCGTACGAGGAGACGGTGATCCCGATCGGGACGCTGATCACCAACGCGATGAACACGGTGCCCGGCGCCTTCGGCGGCGCGCGTCAGAGTTCGATCTTCGGTCGCGGCGTCGCGGGCAGCGGCAACAGCATCAACATCGAGATCTCCGGCCCGCGCCTCGAGCGGGTCCGCGCCGCGGCGGAGATGACCTTCAACATCGCCGCCGGCAAGTACGGCTACGGGAACGTCCAGCCGACGCCCTCGAACTACAACCTCGCCCAGCCCGAGTACCAGGTGCGCGTGACGCGCGAGGGGCGAGAGTTGGGCGTGCGTCCGGTCGATATCGGCCTCGCCGTGCGCAGCCTCTTCGACGGCGGATTCGTCGGCGACTTCCGCGAGGCGGATGGCGAGACGATCGACATCGTGATGCTGCCGAAGAACGGGCGCCTGGAGTCGTTCCAGGAGCTCGCGAGCATCCCGGTGGCGACGCCGGCGGGGCCGGTGGTGCCGCTGGACACGATCGTCGAGATCGTGCCCGCCACGGCGCCGCAGCAGATCCTGCGCATCGAGGAGCTCCCGAGCGTGCAGATCTCGGTCACGCCGCCGACGGGCGCTCCGCTCGAACAGACGATGACCGAGATCGAGGAGCAGATTCTCGGCGCCGTGCGCGGCGCGGGGCTGCTCGACGACACGATGCGCGTGCGTCTCGAAGGCACTGCGGCGGAGCTGACGAACGTGAAGAACGCGCTCTTCGGCGCTCCGGCGACCGGGCCGCAGGCGCCGTGGCAGCTCGCGGTCGAAGGGCTCAGCGTGCTGGTGGCGCTCGCGGGCGTCGGCGTGGGCGGCTTCGTGCTCTTCCGCGCGATCCGTCGGCGCGAGCGCGCGTTCGCCTACGGCGCGGTGGGCGCGGTGCTCATCGGCGTGGCCGTCGGCGGGCTCTTCTTCGGGCTCGGCGCGCAGCCCACGCTGCTGACCGCGCGCCTCGTGTGGGCGCTGGCGGTGACCTACCTGCTGATGTGCGCGCTGTTCGAGTCGTTCATCTATCCGTTCGTCATCATGTTCAGCGTGCCGCTGGCGGTGGTCGGCGGGTTCCTCGGGTTGCGCATCGTGCACGACTGGACGATGATGGACCCGACCAGGGCGCCGCAGCAACTCGATGTGCTCACGATGCTGGGCTTCGTGATCCTGATCGGCGTGGTGGTGAACAACGCGATTCTGATCGTGCACCAGTCGCTGAACTTCATGCACGGCCGCTTCGGCGAAGGCGAGACGGACCAGGCGGGCGCCGGTACGACGATGGCGCCGCTGGAGGCGATCGCCGAGAGCGTGCGGACGCGCATCCGCCCGATCTTCATGAGCACGCTGACTTCGGTCGGCGGCATGACGCCGCTGGTGCTCTTCCCCGGCCCGGGTTCGGAGATGTACCGGGGCCTGGGCAGCGTGGTGATCGGCGGGCTGCTGATGTCCACAATCTTCACGCTCGTGCTGGTGCCGCTGCTGTTCAGCCTGACGCTGCAGATGACCGAGGGCCTTCGCGCGGCGTTGAAGAACGAGGCGCCGAGCGAGAACGGGCACGGCGATGCGCCGCCGCCCCCGAAGCCCGAGGTTCCCGAGATGGGCGCGGAGCCTTCGCGTCCGGCGCTCGAGCCGGCGCTGGCGATGCGCACTGCGCGCGCGTGATCGGTCAGCGGTCCTTGCGCCGGTAGACGAACTTGAGACCCGACCAGGTCTCATCGACAGCGCAGATCTTGACGTCGACGAGGCCGATGGCGAGGCCTGCGGCGCGGATGTCGGCTTCGCTGATGTCGGTGACGACGCCGCTGGACTTCTTGGGCCACGCGAGCCACAGCGCGCCTGCGACAGCGAGCCGGTCCTTGCACCTGGGGAGGCGCTCGTCGAGGCGCCTGCGGTCGGGGCAGAAGCACAGGATGAGGTCGAGGGGCGTGGAGCCGCGCAGGCCGCCGGTCGCTCGAGCCCCCTCAGGCAGGGGGTCGAGGGTCTGTGCGAAACCGGCGGGAGCGCCGACGAGGCGGAGGGCTTTGCCGGGCTTGCAGCCGAGTTTCTTCGCCAGGGGGGTTCCCGAGTAGCCGGCCACAGTGCGCTCCGGATCGGTTGCAAGCGTCGGTGAAGCAACGCGTTGCGCCTCACCCCAGCAGAGTGTATGGATTGTGCGGGCGCAGCGCGCGGGAAGTCGCGCAGTTTGTGCGCCGCGGGCCCGTTGGGATCGGACGACTCGGTAGACTCTCGGTTTCCGTCGGTGTCCGGGGACGAGGGAGCGATTCTCCGGCGCGCGGCGTGACCAACGGAGGTATCGAACTCATGGCCGAGTCAGGCAACACGACGACCATCATCGGCGCAGACACCCACATTTCCGGGGAGATGCGCTTCGGCAACAGCGCGAAGATCCTGGGCACCTTCGAGGGCAAGATCACCGCGAAGGGCGAGCTGCAGGTCGCCGAGGGCGCGACCTGCCGCGCGACCGTGGACGCCACGGACGTCGTCATCGACGGCGTGCACGAGGGCGATGTGAGCGCCAAGGAGCGCGTGCAGCT
>JBICHM010000061.1:0-11832 GCA_043101835.1 Phycisphaerales bacterium
GCGTGACGCCGGCATGGGCGCCGGCGTCGATGACGCTGACCGCCGCATCGCCGCCGGCGCCGCTGGCGCTGGTGGCCGCGAGGTCGCTGAGCAGCCAGGCCTCTCCGATGTTCGCGCCGGGGCTGACCGCCTGCCCCCATCGCGCAAGGGCATCGCCGCCCCACACTTTGGTGTGGAGCAGCGGTGCGAAGGTCAGAAGTCCGAGTTGGTCAGGGGTGTTCGAGCCCGGCATCGCTGGGTCGGCGCCGGTCGCTCAGATCACCATGCCGGTGATCTTGCTCTCGAAGACGATCTTGCCGTCGACCAGGCCCTGCAGGGCGCTGACGAAGACGCGAGGGCGGTACTTCACTTCCTTGCTGAGCATGATGAGCCGGTCGCCGGGGCGGACCTTCCCGCGGAAGACGGTGTCCTCGATGCGGGTGAAGCCGGCGACGCAGGGGCCCCCGCGTCGGTTGTAGAAGAGGAAGCTGGTCAGCTGGGCGCCGGCCTCGATGATCAGCACGCCCGGCATGACCGGATTGCCGGGGAAGTGCCCGTCGACCCAGAACTCATCGTCGCGGACGTCCTTGTAGCCGACGCAGCAGCGGTACTCCTCATCGTGCCAGAAGATGCCGTCAATCTGCACGATGGGCCCGCGATGCGGGTTCCACTTGGCGATCTCATCCCCGCTGACCATGACGCGGGAGAAATCCACCGCGTCGAGGTCGAGCAGATACCCCTCCGGGGTGCGCGCAGCGCCCCCGGCGTCGGGGCGGCGCTGGGACTTCGACATCATCTCGGGAGTGCTCACGCCGGGTCAGTCGTCGCTGCGGATCTCCAGGATCGCCTTACGGATATCCTGGGCGGTGTTCTTCACATCCTGCATCGCCTTGCGGACGCGCGTGCCGGCGGCCTTGTTCCCGCCCTCGGCCTTCTTCACATCGTCCTCGACCTCGGCGATCAGACGCTTCAGTTGCTCGAATGCCTCCACGGGTGCTCTCCGGTTGGGGTAGGTGATCGGAAGGGCGACCGGGCGCCTCATGCCCCGGGCCGACGAGCCATCATCCCCATAATCCACCGGTTGGCAAGTGCGACCCCGCGTCGGAACGCCTTCAGGGCCGCTTCTCCGAACGATTCCCGAACTGCACGCGGCAGACGCGCTCCGCCCCCGGGCCCAGCGTGATGACGTTCTTGCCCTGTCGCTTCGACTCGAGGGCGAACTGATCCGCTCGCTCCAGCAGGCTTGCCGCGTCGTGGCCGTCCCACGGAAAGGTCGCCATGCCGACGGAGATCGTCAGCGTGCCCTCGGCCTCGGCGCCGAGCTTCGGGAATCGGTGGGTGCAGACCTGGCGCTGGAAGCGCTCCGCGATGCCCGCGATCGAGGTCGGATGACGCCCTTCGCCGGCGCGCGGGCCGGCGGGGTCATCGAAGATCACCGCGAACTCATCGCCGCCGATGCGGCACACACGATCCGATGGCCGGATCACCGAGCGAAGCAGGCGCGTCGTCTCGCAGAGGATCTCATCGCCCGCGGCGTGACCGAACGCATCGTTGAACCGCTTGAAATCGTCGATGTCGTACACCATCAGCGTGACGTCGCGCCGCTCGCGACGCGCCGTCTCGAGCGCGCGATCGAGAAACCGCATGAAGTAGCGCCGATTCCACGCGCCGGTCAGCTCGTCGGTGAACGCGGCCTCCTGCAGCTGCCGACGCTGGGCGTCGAGCGCAAGCCAGGGGGCGAGCCACGCCGCGCCCGCGCTAATCGCTTCCGCCGCCGCCTCGTCGCCGACCAGCCAGCCGAATCGGGCGCCGTGGCGGGCGACCTGCTGCACGGCGCGACCGTCGGCGGGCGGAACGCGCTCGCCGTCGACGTACTCGAGGTTTGCGAGCCCCGGGCGCGACCGCAGGATGGCCATCGCCCGCTCGAGGACCCCTTCGCCCCGGAGCGATGCTTCGACAAGCGAGGTTTCGGGGAGCGCAGTCGGGCGCGTGCCGCTGCTTGCCGGCTGTGCCAGAGGCTCGCCCGACTCCAGTGATCCGGGCTGTGCGCCGCCCGCCGGTTCGGGTGCGGGGGCGGGCGCCGGGTCGTTCGTGAGGCGGCGAAGCGCATCGGCGCCCTCGCCGGGCAGGATCTGGCCGTCGAACCCAAGCCGCTGCGCCTCGCCGAGCGAAACAAACCGCGCCTCGGGATCGATCGACCGCATCGCGCGCAGCCACGCGCCGAGATCGCCGTCAGCAATGGCGCCGGGCGCAACGAGCACACACATCGGGGCGCCGGCGTCGTCGTGGCGCGCCAGCCCCAGCTCGCCGATCGCGTCGGTTCCGCTTCGGGCGCGCAGCAACTCCAGTGCCGGATCGCGCCGGAGCGTCCGCTCGATGTCGTCACGCCCGACAACGAGCACACGCAGGTCCGGCTGCGAGGCGGTGGTAAGGCTCTCGGCTCCGCTCATCGGTGGCGCCCGCCTTCCGCGCCGCCCTCATCGTCGGCCAGCAACATGTTCAGTTCCTCCGGCGAGAGCAGGCTCTCTGCAACATCGTCCGGCGTGTCGTCGTTCGGCGAGGAGGGCGCTTCCGAAGGCGCATCGTCGTCGCGATGAAGGCGCAGCGTCGGCTCCGGTCGCGCGGCCCCGTTGCGGAGGTGCGACTCGGCCTCGCGAACCGCATCGCCCCGAACGACGACCTCCGGCGCGGGCGCCGGTCGCTCGATCGCGTGGAGCGCAGGCGCCGCGCCGGCCTCGAAGGCACGGACGGCCGCGCGCGGAAGGTACTTCTCGACACTCGCCAGCAGGCCGTCCATGACGCCGGGCGCATGACGCCCGGGCTCCACGATAACGAGCACCACGCCGCGCCCGGCGCCGTGCCCGGTCAGCACGCCGGCGGCCTCGGCTGCGCGGAGCATCGCGCTAAACGCTCCGAAGCGGTCGGCGGCGTCGATCGGGGTCAGGCCACGCTTTGCGAAGGCGGCGCGCAGGGCATCAGGGGCCGGCGCTCCGGGCGCCGACAGCAGCACGCATCCCGACGGCGCCGAGGCGGCTGCGCGGGGCGATTCAGTCCCTTCCGCGGCGGTCCTGCCGCGATCAGACGCGTGCTGCATCGATGGATCCTCCATCAACGCAAGTGTAGCACCGGCCTTGTTCGGGGCCCCTCCAAAGGCCCCGGATCACGGGAAATCCGCCGGTCAAACGGCGCCGTCTGCACGGGCCGCTCAGGCCATGCGGATCCACTTGATCAGCCCCATCAGGCTCGGCGGCTTGCCGTACATCAGCACGCCGATCCGGAAGATCTTCGCCGCCGCCCATACGAGCACGACGACGCTGACCAGCCCGATCGCAATGGTCGCCGCGATCTCCCACGTCGCCGGCGGCGCCGCGGGATTCGCCAGACGCATCGGCATGACGAAGGGGATCGCCGGCGGCACGAAGCTGAGCACGCGGCTGAGCATGTTGTTGGTGTCCTGCATGCCCGCGAAGATCGCCAGGTACACGAACAGGATCACCACGCCGAAGACCGGGCCCTGCAGCGACTGCGCCTCGCGGATCTCGGTGACGGCCGAGCCGATCGCCGCCATCACCGCCGCGAACATGAAGTAGCCGATCAGGAAGTACACCGTCAGCAGGGTGAGCATGCCGGGGCCGACGAAGTCGCCGAAGTTGAACTGCCGGGCGGCGTAGATGCCCACGCCCCCGTAGATCACCAGGATCACGAGCCCGACAAGGCCCTGCCCGATGATCTTGCCGGTCATCAGCTCGAGCGGGCTGATCGCCGAGAGCAGCACCTCCATCACGCGGCTGTTCTTTTCTTCCACCGTGCTCATCAGGAGGTAGCTGGCGCCGATGAAGATCGCCATCAGCAGCAGCATGACCGCCGCGAGCGGCACAAAGACCTGCGCGGCGTCGCCGCCCTTGGTCTCGCCGGACTCGGTCACCGTCGCCGCCTGCGCACGCGGGCGGGAGCTGAGACTCGAGGCGAGCGCCCGGTCGAGCGACTGCATCTCAAATCGCTGGGCGATGATGGCGTCCTCGATGGCGTTCTCGATCTTATTGGCCTGCTGGCGCTTCACCGATTGGGCGGTCTTGAGACTGAAGACGCCCTTGTCGGGTGCGAGCGAATTGCCATCGATCAGTGCCGCTGCGAGCAGTTCGCCGTTGCGAATCCGCTCGTCGAGCGATGCGAGTTCGATCTCGTCATCGAGAAGGGTGACGCGAACCTCGTCCTGGGGCGGGCCGGCGGGCGCCGCCGAATCGGCGGCCTCGCCCTCCTCGGGCGCCGTTTCGCCGTCCTGCGCGGGCGCCTCGGTCGGCGGCGCCGCTTCCGCGCCGTCATCGGTGGTCGGCGCGGCCATCAGGCCGAACTGCTGGGCGAACTCGCGCATCCGCGCGGCATTGGCGTCGGCGCGTGCCTTCTGGGCCGCGGGATCGAAGTACGCCTCGACCTTGGGCGCCACGCTGTCGCCGTTCGTGCGGTCGATAATTGCGATCGTGCCGACCAGCGGCTCGGGGGTGGGGTTGAAGAGCCCCGCCGCGCCCGCCGCGCCCAGCACGCCCCAGATCACGACCGGCAGCACGAACGTGCCGAAGATGAACGCCTTTGTCAGGGCCGTGGCCCGGAACTCTCGGATCGCCGTCTCAAATACCCGTCGCAGCACCGCTGGCCTCCTCCTGTGCGTCGCCGGCGCCGAGTGCGGCCCGCAGCGAATCCTCTGAATCACCGGGCTTGACGAGGCTCACGAAGATGTCCTCGAGCGTCGCCCGACGCAGACGCACGCCCTGCACGGGCGCCGTCGCCAGCACGCGCTTCATCACGTCCTGCGGGTCGGCGTGGTCGTCGAGGTGCGCCTCGACCGCGCCGTCGCGATCGCCCATCGACGACACGCTGTGCACGCCATCGACGGCGCCGACCATCTCCGCCAGCCCGTCCTGGCCCGGCAGGCATTCGACGACGATCGTCTTCGGGTCGAATCGCTCCCGGACCTTCTCAACTGAGCCGTCCAGCACCTTTTTTCCACGGTTGATCATGAAGACGCGGTCGCAGATCTGCTCGGCCGCCGAGAGCACGTGCGTCGAGAAGATGATCGTGCGTCCCTCGGCGTGCAGGTCGTTGATGAGCGACCGCAGCAGGCGGGCGTTGACCGGGTCGAGCCCGCTGAAGGGCTCGTCGAGGATGATCAGCTCGGGCTCGTGGATGATCGCCGCGAGGAACTGCACCTTCTGCTGCATGCCCTTGCTGAGCTCTTCGCAGCGCTTCTTGCGCACGTCGGGCAGCTCGACCCGCTCGAGCCAGTCGTCGATGCGCTTGTTGAGCCCCGGGCCGGCAAGGCCCTTGAGCTTGGCGATGAAGCCAATGAAGTCGCCGACGCGCATCTTGCGGTACACGCCGCGCTCTTCGGGGAGGTAGCCGATCTTGTCCTTGGCCTCGAGCGCGGAGCCGTGGCCCAGGACTGAGATCTGCCCCGAGTCGGGGGGGAAGATCGACATCACCATGCGGATCGTCGTGGTCTTCCCGGCGCCGTTGGGGCCGAGGAAGCCGCACACGCTTCCCGTCGGCACGCGCAGGTCGAGGTTGTCGACAGCGCGCTTCTGGCCGAAGGTCTTCGTGACGGCGCTGATGGAGATCGCGTCGTCGCTCATCTGGTCTCCCGCTGCAACAGGGCGCCCGGACCGCAATTCGGTCGCGCCGCCATTCGGATCATGTGCGGGGAGCATACCCACCACGCGCGCAGCGGTGGCGGCCTCCCTTGCAGCGGATTGTTCGGAGACCAGATCCTGCGATTTCAGGGCGCCGGGGCCGGGTCACTCGGGGAGCATCAGGTCGAGGCGGCCGACAGCCCCGTTGGGGGCGCGCACGATCGCCGTGACTTCCTCTGCCCCCGCGGCGACGCCGATGCGCGCCAGCTCGGTGAAGAAATCGACGCGCGTCGCGATCGGCGTCTCATTTAGGGCCACGATCAGCAGTCCCGCCCGGTAGCCGAGGCGCGCCGCTTCCGAGTCTTCCCGCACGGATTCGACGCGCACGCCGCCATCATCGTCGGTCAGCGAGACCAGCCCGAACCGAGCGATCGCCGTCGCGAGCATCTCGAAGCGGTCGTTCTCGCCGGCGAGCGCCCGAGCGACCTCGGGGGTCACCTGCTGCAGGACGCCCGCGGCGTTGAAGCGCGCCGCGCCCAGTGTGACCGGGATCTCGATCGTCTCCCCCGCGCGCCACACCGTCATGTTGATCGTCTCGCCCGGCTGGCGGTTGCCAATCAGGCTCTGCATCACATGCACGCGCGGCGAACGCCGACCGTTCACCGACAGCACGATGTCATTCTCGCGCAGGCCCGCTTCATCCGCCGGCGTGCCCGGCGACACACCCGAGACCACCACGCCCGAGCCCTCGGCGAAGCCCGCGGCCTCGGCGTTCACCGGGTTCAACTCCGCGAGCGTCACGCCGAGGAAGCCCTTCAGCACGTAGCCCGCGCCCATGAGCTGGCCGGCGACCGACTCGATGGTGTCCAGCGGGATGGCGAACGAGATGCCGCCGGAGACGCCGGTGTTCGGATCGAACATCCCGCGGCTGCGGTCGGTGATGATCGCCGTGTTCATCCCGATGACGCGCCCGTTCACGTCCACAAGCGGGCCGCCGGAGTTGCCGGGGTTGATCGCGGCGTCGGTCTGGATGTAGTTCGTGTACCCCACCGAGCGGCTGGTGCGCGCCGTGCGCCCGAGCCCGCTGACGATGCCCTCGCTCATCGAGAACTTGAAGCCGAAGGGGCTGCCGAAGGCGAAGACCTTGTCGCCCTGGAAGACCGGCTCAGCCGTCGCCCGGCGCGCGGGGAACAGCAGCGAATCGTCCGAGGTCACCTTCACCACCGCGATGTCGGTGGATCGATCCATGCCGATCAGTTCGGCGCGGCGCACGCGACCGTCGTAGAACTGCACGGTGATGCGCTCGGCGCCGTCGATGACATGCGCGTTGGTGATGATGTGGCCGTCGGCGTCAAAGACCCAGCCGGAGCCGTTGGAGTTGCCCACCTCGCCGCGCGGGCTGCGGACGAGCACATCCACGTAGACGACCGACGGCTCCACGGCCTGCGCGAGATCGCGGATCGACTGATTGATCCGCTCGAGCAGGTTGTCCTGATTGAGGCGGTCCTGCGCGAGGGTGATCATCGCGCTGGTCCGCGCCGCCTGGAGCTGCTGCACGGCGCTCGGGCCGAAGAGGAGGGTCAGCGCGGCGGCGATCGCCACCACGAGGCTCGGGCCGTACGACTGAATGCGTCTCATCCGGTTCCTCCGCGCACACTGGAGACGCCGGGCTTCGCCGGCGCTTCGGGGGCTCCATCGGCATTTCGAGCGGCGAGCCGTTCCGATTCACCCGGCTTCATCCGATAGCGGTGCTCTGTCACCGCGCCTTCCCGGACGCGCCGGATCCACTGCGCCGCGGCCCCCTGCACGGCCTCGCCGAGTCTCGCTACCGGCTCCGCGAAGGGGGGTTGCCAGTCCGTCAGGCCCAGGAGGTCCTGCAGCACGAGGATCTCGCCGTGGCACGCCGGCCCAGCGCCGATGCCGATAACCGGCACGCGCGAGCGCTCGACGATCTGCTCGGTGACCTCCGGCGGCGCCGCCTCGATCAGCAGCATCACGCACCCAGCCTCTTCCAGCGCGATCGCATCGGTGACGATCCGACGCGCCTCGTCCGCCGTTCGCCCGCTCGACGAGTAGCCGCCCGTCATCCCCGCGCGCTGCGGGCGCGAGCCGACATGGCCGCACACCGGCACGCCCGCGCGAGACATCTTCGCCACCAGCGACCCGAACGAAGCGTCGGCCTCGATCTTCACGATGTCCGCCATCCCCTCGGTGACGAACCGCCCGGCGTTGCGGATGCCTTCCGCCTCGTCAGCGTGGTAGCTCATGAAGGGCATGTCGCCCATGACAACGGTGTTCGGGGCGCCGCGTTTCACCGCGGCGGTCAGCGCGAGGGACATCTCCAATGGCATGTGCACCGTGCCGGGCAGGCCGAGCACCATCTCGGCGGCGGTGTCTCCGACGAGCAGCAGGTGCACGCCTGCGCGCTCCAGCCATCGGGCGGTGGTGGCGTCGTAGCAGGTCAGGCAGGCGAATCGCTCGCCGCCGCGCGCCATCCGGTGCAGGGTGCGAAGGGTGACCGGCGATGGGGGGGGCGTCTCGGGCACGCTGCGATTCTACAGCGCGCGAGCAGGTGATTTCCCGACCCGTCCACGCCGCTCAAGGCGGTTTCTGGCGATCCGCCCGATCCGCGCGGCGCACCGACCCGGGCTCGCACGCACCTCGTGCTCCCACAGGCGGACCACGCGCCAGCCGAGCGCATCGAGCTCCGCCGTCACGCGCCGGTCCCGCGCCATGTTCCGATCGATCTTCTCGTGCCAATACGCGCTGTTGCTCGCCGGACGCCGGCAGTGCTCCGGGCAGCCGTGCCAGAAGCAGCCGTCCACGAACACTGCCACGCGTGCGGCGACGAGCACCACATCCGGCGAGCCCGGCAGGCGACGGCGCAGGCTGTAGCGCAGCCCGCGCCGGTGCAGTGCGCTGCGCAGCAGCAGTTCGCACGAGGTGTCGCGCGACTTCACGCGCCGCATCGTCTCGGATCGCTGGCTCGCAGAGCGGTCGTCAGCCACCGGCGGGTTGCGCCTCGCCGACCGGCACGGTGCGCGGCGACGTGTCGCCGCGCCGCCACAGGTCGTGCTCTCGCCAGCGGTCGGCGGCGTCGGGGAAGTCGGCGCGCGCATGGCATCCGCGTGACTCTTCGCGCCACAAGGCGCTCTGCGCGACCAGCGCGCCGACGAGCAGCATGTTCTGCGTCTCCCATCCGGCGGGGTCGTCGAGCACCTTGTCGAGGCTGTAGCGCGCCCAGAAGTCGAACATCTCGCCGACATCCGCCAGGCGCGCACCCGTGCGTTGCACACCGACGTTGCGCCACATCACCGAGCGCAGGCTGGTGCGCACATCGTTCAGGTCGAGCTCGCCCCGGTCGGATGACGGGATCTCGCTGACGATTCGGATCGGCGCGTCCGGCGGGCGCACGCCCCATGCGTTGTCGGCCGAGCGCATCTCAGCGCACGCATCGCCGGCGATCTGCCCGAAGACCAACCCCTCGAGCAGCGAGTTGCTCGCGAGCCGGTTCGCACCGTGGAGCCCCGTCGAGGCCGCCTCGCCCACGGCGTACAGGCCCGGCACATCGCTCCGCCCGCACGCATCCGTGCGGATGCCGCCAATCAGGTAGTGGGCCGCGGGATGGACGGGGATGAGGTCGGAGGCCGGATCGAGGTCGAACCGCTGGAGCTGCGCCGCGACGCTCGGGAACCGGGCGGCGAAGTTCTCGATGGTGCGCGCATCGAGATAGACGTGCGACTCGCCCGTCTGCGCGAGGTGCTCGCTGATTGCGCGGCTCACGATGTCGCGCGGCGCCAGGTCCGCGCGCTCGTGCACGCCCTGCATGAACCGGTGCCCGGAGCGATCGACCAGCGTTGCGCCCTCGCCCCGAACCGCCTCGCTGACGAGCGAGCGCGCTGAGCCGGCGATGTAGAGCGTCGTCGGGTGGAACTGCATGAACGCCATGTCGGCGACGGTTGCGCCGGCGCGATACGCCAGCGCGATGCCGTCCCCGGTCGAAACCGGCGGATTGGTCGTCTCACGCCAGACCGAGCCGGCGCCGCCGGAGGCGATGATCGTCGCACGAGCCCAGATCAACTGGAGGCCGTACTTGGGGTGGTGCGTGATCGCCCCCATGCACGGCGCGCCGACGCCGTCGCCCGCGGTCAGCAGGTCGAGCGCGAAGCAGGCGTCGAAGATCCGCGCCTGCGGCAGCGAGCGAACCTTCTCCCAGAGGCAGCGCACCAGTTCGTGCCCCGTCGCGTCGCCGCCGGCGTGGACGATGCGCTTCGCGGAGTGGCCGCCCTCGAGGCCGAAGGCCAGTTCTCCCTCCGGCGTGCGGTCGAGGCGCATGCCCCAGTCGATCAGTTCGCCGATGCGGTCGGCGGCCTGCTCGACGACGAGGCGCACGACAGACTCATCGCAGAGGCCCGCGCCGGCCTCGAGCGTGTCGGCGATGTGGCCGTCAATGGTGTCGCCTTCGGTGAGGACGCCGGCGATGCCGCCCTGCGCCCAGGCGGTGCTCGACGCCCCGCGCCCCTGCTTGCAGCAGAGGATCACCTCGCCGTGGCGCGTCGCCTCGATCGCCGCGCGCAGCCCCGCGGCCCCCGCGCCGATCACCAGCGTGTCGGTGAAAATCTGCGGCAGCAGCGACCCACGGAAAGGGATCAGTCGCCGACGTTCGTCGAAGATGCCGTGCATCGCCGCCAGTGTATCCGCGCCGCCCGTCCCGCCCCGCCTCCTATCATCCGGCCATGCCGACCCCGCGCCCCGACGACGCCAGCCGCCCCGAGCGACGCCTCGCCCTGCGCGTCATCGCGATGCCCAAGGACACCAACCAGTACGGCACCGTCTTCGGCGGCGTCATCCTCTCCTATATCGACCAGGCAGGGTTCATCGAAGCCCGGCGCCACGGCGCGCACCGCTGGGTGACCGCAGCGATGGACCGGGTGGATTTCACCGCTCCGGTCATGGTGGGGGATGTCGTCAATCTCTACGCCGAGACCGAGCGCACCGGCACCAAGAGCGTAACGGTGCGCGTGGAGGTCGAGGCCGAGCGGTACCTGACCGGCGACTGCGTGCCGGTGACAAGCGCCACGTTGACGATGGTGGCCGTGAACGCCGCGGGCAAGCCGATTCCGTTCAACATGCCGCCGACGGTCAGCGAGCCGGGGGTGACGGCGTGACCGCGCGCCTCGCGGCGTGCATCTCCGGCGGCGGGCGAACGCTCCTGAACCTCGCCGACCGCATCGACGCAGGGCGACTCGACGCCGAGATCGCGCTGGTGATCGCCAGCCGCGAGTGCGCTGGCGCAGCACGCGCTCGCGAACGCGGACTGCCAGTCGTCGTCGAGCCCGGCGATATCCCCGTCGAGCGTCTCGGCGCGATGCTGCGCGAGGCGAAGGCGGAGTGGGTCGTCCTCGCCGGCTACCTGCGCCTGCTGCCCATCCCGCCGGGGTTCGAAGGGCGCATCGTGAACATCCACCCGGCGCTGCTGCCGTCGTTCGGCGGGCGCGGGATGCACGGCGAGCGCGTGCACCGGGCCGTCATCGACGCCGGCTGTAAGGTCTCCGGCTGCACGGTGCACCTCTGCGACGACCGGTATGACACCGGGCCGATCATCCTGCAGCGTGCCTGCGAGGTGCGCGATGACGACACGCCAGCCACGCTCGGCGCGCGCGTCTTCGAACTCGAAACCGAGGCCCTGCCCGATGCCCTCTCGCTGCTGCTCTCGGGCGCTGTCGATGTGGAGGGCCGTCGCACGCGCAGGCACGCGCCGGCGGAGCGGTGATTGCGCGCCTTGCACTGTGTCTCGCTCTCCTGTTGGGCACGCCGGCGCTCGCGCAGGACGAGCCGGCGTACCGCGAGCACTACCAGCGGGCCCGGGACCTCGCTCGGGCCGGCGAGCGCGACGGCGCGGCCGAAACGCTGCTCGACGCGATCACCCACGGCTACACCGACTTCTTCGCGATGGAGCGCGACGGGGCGCTCGCGCCGATCCGTGCAACCGAGCAGTACCAGGCGATCCTGCTCGGCTGGCGGGAGCTGCTCGACGCCCGCGGCGCCGCCGACGCCGCGAGCGCGCGCGAGGCGCTCGGCAAAGCCTACCGCGTCGTCCGCGACGATGACCTGCGCATACACTTCGTCCACGCGCACCGTGAGGAGGCAATCGCCGATGCGCTCGCCGACCTGCGCGCAGTAGCGCGCTGGTGGGACGCGACGATCCTCGCCGCCCTGCCCGCCGCCC
>JBICHM010000062.1:0-7954 GCA_043101835.1 Phycisphaerales bacterium
CTCGTCGATGTGCTCGGGGCGGAAGAGCTTGTGCACCGAGCAGTGGCCGGCCCAGAGGATGACGCTCGCCGCCATCAGCTGCTCGGGCGTGGCGCCGCCGAGCGTGTCGCCGGTGCGCGTCTTGCGCGGGTCGAAGAGGCAGGTCTGCGTGGCGACATCGAGGCCGAAGCTCGCAGCTGTGTTGCGCCCGAGGTGCTGATCGGGGAGGAAGAGGATCTTCACATCCTCCTCCGGCTTCGCGGGCGTCGTGCCGCCGGCCATCGCCCACTCGAAGACCTTCCGCGCGTTCGACGAGGTGCAGCACGCGCCGCCTTTGCGACCGACGAAGGCCTTGATGGCCGCGGTCGAGTTCACATAGGTGATCGGCACGATGCGCCCGTGCCAGCCCTGGGCGCGCAGCGCCGCGTGGAACGCGTCCCACGCCTCCACGGCGTCCTCGTAGTCGGCCATGTCGGCCATCGAGCACCCTGCGGAGAGGTCGGGCAAAATGACATTGGTGCCGGCGGGGGCGAGCAGGTCGGCGCTCTCGGCCATGAAGTGCACGCCGCAGAAGATGATGTGCTTCGCGCCGCGCTCGCGCACGCGCTCGGCGGCCAGCTGGCTGAGCTTGAGGCTGTCGCCGGTGAAGTCGGCGTGCTGGATGACCTCGTCGGTCTGGTAGTGGTGGCCGAGGATGATCAGGTCGCTGCCGAGCTCCTGCCGGCGCGCGGTGATCGACGCCGCGAGATCGGCGGGATCGGCCTTGGTGTATCGCTCGGGCAGCGAGGGCTGCCAGTGGTGCAACTGCATGGGCGGCTCCGGTGGGGATCCACGGAAACGCCACATTCTAGGAGCGCAGGGGCGCCGTTCGCGGAATCTTTGCGGAATCGCGACCCGCCCGTTTCGGCGGCGTGCTCAGGCGGCGCGCGTCGCCCGGTCGGCGATCTCGTCGCGCGCATCGGGCTGTTCCTGGATCCGCCCGGCGACCGGCGTCGACTCGCCATCGGCGCGCGTGTGGACATCCTCGAAGGCCACCGCGATCGCCTGGTGGTGGTGGTCGATCGGCAGCACGCGCACCACGCGTCCGGCGCGAAGCGAATGGCTGGGCAGCATCTGGATGCGCCGGTCCCACGCCACGGCGACCTGGATCTCATCGCCGACCATCACCGGGCGCGCCCGGTCGATGCGGAGCAGCAGGCCGGTGCTCGAGACATTCGTCGTCTCCGCGCCCACGAAGCGGGCGAGGCGCCGGTGGAAGATCTTGCACTGCTTCACGACGACGCGGCGCGGCGCCCGGCGGCGCTCGCCGATCTGCACCGGGCGCGTCGGCGGGCGCCGATCCTCACCGGGGCGTTCGGTCGAGTCCGTGTTTCGCGTCATCGTTGCGGTGGCCATCGGTCGCCTCGTCGGTCTGCGGGCCGGTGGGGCCGGCCGGGAATCTCGGCCGCGCACTCGCGGCCACTCGACTTCTATCGGGCGTCCGCGGGCGCAAGTTTGGCGTTCACCCGCTCGATTCACCCCGAGCCCCGATGCGGCCGATAACCCTCCCATGACCACCCCAGCGCTCCGCGTCAGCGTCTGCATCCCGACCCATGCCCGGGCGGACAAGCTCGCGGTGTGCTTGCGGGGCCTCGCCGCCCAGACCGTCGATCCCGCCGCCTTCGAGGTGCTCGTCGGCGTGGACGGTCACGACGACCACGCCCAGGAGATCGCAGCCGACGCATGGATCAGCGCCGGTGGGCGTCCCGACCGCCTGCTCGTTCGCCAGTGCCAGAAGCGCGGCCCCAACGCCGTACGCAACGCCCTGCTCGACTTCGCGTCCGGCGACCTGCTGCTCTTCCTCAACGATGATGTGCGCCCGGACGCGGGGCTGATCGAGGCACACCTTCACGCGCACGATGAGCGCGCCGGCGCCCCGGCGCTGATCGTCGGCGCCGCGCCGTGGGTCGTCCACCAGCCCGACCGCCTCTTCGACCGCGTCGTGCGCGAGACCTCGATGGTCTTCTTCTACGACCGCATGAGCGGCGAGGACCCCGAGCACAACTGGGGCTTCCGCCACGCCTGGACGCTCAACCTCTCGGCGCCGGCGGACTTTGTCGGCGCCTGCGGCGGCTTCCCCGTCGTGCCGAGCGTCTACGGCTACGACGACCTCGCGTTCGCGTGGACCTTCTGCCGCGCCTTCGACGCCCCTGTGCTGTACCGCCCCGAGGCGATCGTGCATCACGACCACCGCCTCGAGCCGGGCGAGTACCTGGAACGCGAGCGCCAACTCGGCGCTTCCGCCTTCCGCTATGCGGAGGCGATGCCGGAGTTCGCGGCCGAGGTCTTCCGGCGGGACATTACGCGTGATGACGAACTCGACGCCTCGCGCCGAATGCTCAGTGACGTCGCCGCACAGATCCCCACGCTCGAACGCTGGTTCCTGGCCCTGGCCGATCGCCCGGCGTCGGGCCACCTGCCGGAAGTGATCGCGGAGGCCTACGAGCGCCACCTGCCGCTCAAGCGGGCGATGTGGCGGCGTGGGCTGCTGGACGCAGGCGCAAGCCCGCGGCGTGCTGCGCGTCGGGATACAGCCGCCTGACGGTTGCGCCGGTCGCCTCGACCGGCGCGCGCTTCTTCCACATCGTGCTCTGGTGCATCCACGAGCTGATGACGACATCGGTGACGCCGAACCCGGCGAGGGAGGCGACGCCGACGATCGGCAGCCCCCACAGACGCTCGCCGTGCGCCTTGGCGTCGTCATCGAGGATGCAGACGACCTCCGCCGCAGGCCGGGCGAGCTCCGCGGCGAGCGCGATGGTGTGGCGCCCGGCGCCCCACAGGGCGACACGCGCCGCGGGGCCGCGCTCGCGCACGATCTGCTCAAGCATCCGGCGCAGGCGCACCCCCGCGTCGGTGGGCACGGTGGCGTCGGAGAGGGCGTTCGATGACGAGGTGAACCCGCAGGGCCGGTCGGCCGGCCATGCGCGTCCGGGCCGGGCCGCGACGGCGCGGAACAGTTCGATCACGCGCTCGGCGTGGGCATCCACGCTATAGCGCTCGCGCGCGTGCTCCCACGCCGCGCGTTGCATCGCGTCGAGGCGGTCGGGCGTTGCGCCCAGTTCGGCGATGCGATGGGCGAAGATGTCGCCAAGGGTCGCGTCGTCATCTTCGCCCGTCGGCACGAGCAGGCCGGTGCGCCCGTCGTCGATGGCCTCGGATGCGCCGCTCTCGACCTTCGCGACCACCGGGCAGCAGCCAGCCGCGAGCGCCTCGAGCATCGAGATGCTCAGCCCCTCGAAGCGGCTGGCGAGGACGAAGCAGTCCGCCCACGCGAGGCGCTTGCGCACGCCGCCGGGGCCGACGCCGGGCTCGCGTCGGCAGTGGGGGAGGTCGGCGAGGATGGCGTCGATCTCGCCGGTCGCGGGGCCATCGCCGAGGAGGAGGAGTTCGTGCGCGACGCCGCGTGCGTCGAGGGCGCGGGAAATCTCCGGCAGCACGCCGATGCGCTTCTGGTAGTGGTCGATCCGCCCGGTGTACAGCAGGCGGAGCGGGCGCCCGTCGAGCGGCTCGCGGGTCGGCGGGGCGCTCGGAACCTCGACGCCGTATGGGATTCGGTGGACGGCGCCGGCGCGGGTAGGCAGGCGCCGCGCGAGGTTGGCGGCGATGTGTTCGCTGACGCCGACGAAGGCTGCGAGCAGGGGCTCGTAATGCTCGAGCACGCAGCAGTCGTATTCGGTGTCGTTGTGGGCCCAGCCGACGACGCGGACGAGATCCGGCCGGCTCGACGCGATCGCGGCGCACACGCCGTAGCAGTCGCCGACGAGGTTGGGGCTGACGATGACGGGCCCGGCGCCCGCGGCCAGGCGGTCGATCGCGTCCACATACGCCGGCAGGTAGGGCGTCAGGTCGCCGTTGGCATGGTCCATCGGCGCGACGCCATCGAGACGCACATGCTCGACGCCCGGGCAGAGCGGAATGTCGAGTCGCGCGTGGGAGGTCGCCTCGGTGTGCGAGACGAGCGCGACGCGCCCGCCACGGGCGGCGAGCGCGTTCGCGAGCCGCACCGCCCACATCGTGACGCCGCTGACGGTCAGGCCGTGCGGCAGGGCGAGGAGCGTGGGCGGGATTGGCGTCGTCACGGCGCAGCTCGGAAGCGTTCGGGAAGGGTGGTGCCGCGATGGAAATCGCGTCGATAGACCGTGCGTGTTATCGGCAGCCATGCAGCCCGGTCGTCAGTCTCCGCCGCGCGGGCGCATGTCACGCGACGGACTGCTCACGCTCGCTCGCGCGGGCGCGCCATGGGCCTTCGTCGGGCTTGGGGTGCAGGCGATCGAGCAATCGCCGGACGACGACCAGCTTCGCGCACTGCTGGCGAGCAATCTGGCGGCCCTCGGGCTGCGGACGCCAACGCTCGAGCATCTCGCGGCCCTTTCAGCGCCGGCGACGCGCGAGCCCGAGGTGGCGAGTCTCGCGCAGCGCGCCGGCGCCTTGCCCGACGACCAGCTCCAGCCCGGCCGCCTGACGCGCTCGGTCCGCGCCGCCTGCGAAGTGCTCGCGGCTCGGGGCGTCGATCTGCGCGAACGCGTCAGCGACTGGCGCCGCCGGATTGAAGGGGAGCAGTGGCTGCAGGCGAACGACGGGAACATCGTGCGTCGCGGGGCGGACGGCCGGTGGATCTCGCTGGCCGACGACCGCGCCGACGCCGCGTCGATGGACCTTCCCCAGATCGACCCCGACGGGCGCCCCTCGCCCGACCGCTGCGAGGGACCCTTCGTCTTCGACGGCCTCGCCGGCCCGTGGTTGCTGCTGCGCGTCTGGGAGACGACGCCGATCACGACCTGCGGCTACCAGCCCCGCATCACCGTGGTCGAGTCGAGTGTGGATGCGCTCTTTGATGCGCTTGCGATGGCCGATCTTCGCGCTGTCTGCGCTGATCCGCGTGTCGAGTGGCTGGTCGGCGACGACGCGGTCGAACGGTTCGAGCGGCTGGCCGAGCGGCGCGCCGACTCGATTCTCGCCGGCCCGGTCTTCACCGCAGAGGACGATCGTGCCGGTCGCGCCACCGAGATCGTCCGCAACAGCGCGGCCCGGCAGCGCGCTGAGTCAGCCGAGCTTGAAGCGCGCCTCGCCGAGCGCTCGGCCGGGCGTGATGTCGCCTGGTGGCGCCGGCGCTACGAGGCGGCGCTCGCCGGCGGCGACCCGCTGCGCGTGCTGATCCCGACAACGGTGCATTCCACATTCCTGCGCCACAGCGCAGAGGATCTGGCTGTTGCGCTGCGATCGCAGGGGTTCATCGCCGAGGTGCTCACCGAAGACGACAGCCACAGTCGCATGGCGGGACTTGCGTACCTGCGCGCCGCTGTCCAGCTCGATCCGGACCTTGTGCTCTCGCTGAACACGACGCGCCGGCAGATGCACGGCGTCGTGCCGCCGAACACCCCTTTCGTCTGCTGGATCCAGGACCGTATGGCCCGCCTGTTCCACGAAGAGGAAGGGCGGGCGCAGGGGCGGCTCGACTTCCTCGTCGGCCACATGTTCGGCGAGCTCTTTGCGCGCTTCGGGTACCCGCGTGACCGCGCGTGGTCGCAGCCGGTGCCGGTGTCGAGTGTGAAGTTCACGGGCGAGCCGGCGTCTGCCGAACTGCTGGGGCGCTTCGCGTGCGATGTCGCGTATGTCAGCCATCAGAGCGAGCCGGCGGAGTCGATGCTCGACCGCTTCTGCGCCGCGTGCCGCGACACCCCGCTGATGGAGCGGTTCCTGCGCGAGTTGTTCCCGCTGCTCGTCGAGGCTGTCGAGGCGCCGGGGGACACGCCATACTGGAAGCGATGGGAAGCCGCGGGCGTGACGCTCCTCCTGCGTGATGCGCGGTTCCGCGCCGTGCAGCGCCCTGCGCTCTGGGCGGAGTTCTGCGCCCCGCTCGCCGAGCGGATCATCCGGATGCAGACGCTCGAGTGGGCGGCGGACATCTGCCGGCGGCGCGGCTGGCGCATGCGCCTCTTTGGCAAGGGGTGGGAGCGCCACCCGACGCTCGGCGACTTTGCTTCCGGCCCGCTCGAGCACGGCGAGGTCGTGCGCGCGGCGTACCAGGCTGCGCGCGTGCACCTGCACGCCTCCACGCAGACCGGATCGCATCAGCGGGTGTTCGAGTGCGCGCTCTCGGGCGGTCTGATGCTGCGGCGCATCGCGGTCGGCGACCTCGCCGTCGCGGAGCAGGAGATCGCGCGCGACCTCGCGGAGCAGGCCGGCGCGACGATTGACGGCCCATTCGGCGTGCAGCCCGGCAGCAGCACTGCGTTCGACCGCTACAACGCGCGGCGCATCGCCCTCGGCTTCGAGCCGTCTTCCGGCTTCGAGATCGGCGAGACTTTGATGCAGTCCGTCCTGCAGCGTCCGCCGGCGCCGATCGCGCAGGTGATCGATCTTGATCTCACCGGCAGCGAGGCGACGGCGTTTCTCGATCGCGAAGGCCTGGAGACGCGCCTCGAGCGCGCGATCGCCGATGATGCGTGGCGGGAGGGCGAGATCGCCCGCCTGCGGAGTTGGGTGCGCGAGCGGTACACGTACGAGCGCATGGCGGCCGATCTGCCGCGGCGCGTCCTCGCTGGCCTGCGCAGCGAGCCGTGCTGGCGGGGGAACGCGCCGTGACGCCCACCGTCTCCGTCATCGTCCCGATGCACAACGCCGCGGCAACGATCGGCGATTCGCTCGCGTCGCTGCGCGTCCAGACATGGACCGACTGGGAGGGCGTTGTCGTTGACGACGCCTCGACGGACGGCTCTGTGGCGGCTGCGGTGTCGCTTGCGCAGCGCAACCCGCGCCTGCGCGTGATCGCCAACCGGCGCGCCCGGGGCCCCTCCGGGGCGCGCAACACCGGCATCGACGCCTCGACCGGACGATTCGTCACCTTCCTCGACGCGGACGACTGGCTGACGCCGACGGCGCTCACCGACCTCGTGGCGACGGCGCGCGCCAACCCAGGTGCGTGCGCCTTCGGCGGGATGGAGCATCGCGGTCCGGCGGGGGAGGATCTCCGCTGGCGCGTTGCGCCCGCGACCGGTCGCATCGGCCTCGACGACCTGCTCGGCGAGGCGCGCCTGACGATCGGCGCGCTGGCGCCTCGTGCTGTGCTCGCCGATGACCGTTTCGATGAATCGCTGACCATCTGCGAGGACATGGACCTCTGGCTGCGCCTCGCGGCGCGCGCCGTCGCCTTCGCGCCGGCCACGTCGGTCACCTACGCCTACCGCCTCCGCCCGGGCAGCCTGACGCGCCGGTTCGCCGCCATGCGCGAGCAGCACGAGCGCGTCCTTCGCGCGGCGTTTGAGCGCTGTGGCAGTCCTGACGACGCTCGGCTTCGCGTGGGCCTCCAGCGCGAGGCGCTGCTGCTCGCGACAATGGGCGCGTTTGCGGAGGGCGTCGAAGCGGGGGCAGCGATCTTCGAGCACGCGTGGCTCGGGACGCCGCTGGACCCGATGCAGGCTGTCGATCTCGCGCTCTGGGGCCTCCCCTACGCGGCGTGCCGGTCGCGCCACGACTGGGCCGACCTGCCCGTCGGCTGGCCGGAGGCGCTCGGCGCCTGGTGGGCGAGCATCGAGCGGTCCGGCTGGGCCGGGCCGGGCTTTATCGAGGCGTGCGCGTCCATGCTCGCGGCTCGTGCGGTGTCGAACGAACGCGTTGCGGAGCGCATCTGCGATGAGATCGGCGATGCGCCGCGCGTGACGCTGCTGGGATTCGGCGCAAACGGTCGTCTGCTCGCGGAGCGCCTGCTCGGGCGGGGGCGAGTCGTCGAGGTGCGCGACGACCGAATCGACGCCGGTGTCCTGGTCGACATGCCCGACGGTGTCACGAACGCCCCGATGGAATGCGCCCCGGGGGCGGGCGCGGTCCACGTCATCACGACGCTCGACGACCGCTGGATGGAGCGCCGGATCGGCGCTCGGGCTGAGGCAGCCCTGCGCTGGTCGACCGTGCGCCGCGCCATGATCGAGCGCCT
>JBICHM010000063.1:0-9156 GCA_043101835.1 Phycisphaerales bacterium
CACGATCGCGTTGCGCGCCTGCGTGCGTTCCAGCATGGTCCAGACGACGGCGCTGACGCCGCCGTCGTAATCGTGCAGCGCATCGCGATCGTGACGATGGGCCCCGACGGGCTCGTCGCCTTCAGCCGCCAGCCCGACGCCGGCGCCGACCCGGGCGTCTGGCGCAGCCGCCTCGACAGCGAACCAGTGCCCGCCCTGACACAGCACGCGATCGACACGCTCGGCTGCGGCGACTCGCTCATGGCGGCCTCGACGCTCGTGCTCGCGAGCGGGGCGTCGATCGGCCTCGCGGCGACGCTCGGCGGCCTCGCCGCTGCGGCGCAGGCCCGCCGGCTGGGCAATGTCGTCATCGGCGCCGACGACCTCCGCAAGGGGGTTCGCAGGCTGCACGCCGCCCATCTTTCGATCGAGCGCGAGCCGGCGACGGCGCGCCTTGTCGTCTGAGCCGTGGCCACCGGCCTCGCCTACATCCTGCCGACCCGCAACCGGCCCGATCGCCTGGGCGCGACGCTCGAGCGCCTCGGTGCGCTCGACGGCGACGCCCATGCGCGCATCGGCGGCGCCGAGGTCATTGTCATCGACAACGCCTCCGACACGCCCGCGCAGGCGCCCGAATCGCTCGACAACGGCCTGCAGGTCCGCGTCATTCGTCGCCCGACGAACGAGGGCGCCGCGGCCCGCAACCACGGCGTCCGCGCGACCGACGCCCCCTGGGTCTGCATGCTCGACGATGACTCACACCCGCTCGGCTGTGGGCATCTGGAGCTCATCGCCCGTGCGCCGAGCGATGTCGGCGCGATCGGCGCCGAGATCACGCTGGCCTCAGGCACGCGCGAAGCGGGGGGGCTGCCGGAGGTGATCATCGGCTGCGGCGCCCTCATCCGGCGCGAGGCCTTCCTCGACGCCGGCGGCTACGACCCCGCGTTTCACTACTACGCTGAGGAATACGACCTCTGCGCCAAGCTGCTGCTCGCGGGCCTGCGCGTTGCGCACGACCGGCGCTTCCGCGTGCGCCACGAGAAGACCGGCGCCGGGCGCGACATGGGCGTCATCCTGCGCCGCCTCGTCCGCAACAACGGCTGGGTGGCGCAGCGCTACGCGCCGAACGCGCTTCGACGTGCGGAGCTCCGCGAAACTGTCACGCGGTACCGGCGCATCGCGAAGAAGGAACGTGCCCGGCGGGGATACGCGATCGGTCTCGCCGAGCTCGCGTGGACGTTGCGTCGCCAGCGGCGCACACCGATGGACCGCGCCCTCTACAACCGCTTCACCGGCCTCGCACACGCGCGCCGGGCCTTCGAGGATTCACCCCTGCTCGCACGCGGCATGACTGTCTCGATCGTCGAGCCGGGCAAGAACGCCTGGTGCGTGGCGGTGGCGCTTGCCGAGCTGGGCATCCGCGTCACGGAAGATCCGGGCGAGGCCGACGCCCTCGTCGTCGGCACGCTCAGCCCCGGGCCGATGCTCGACGCATGGGACAAGCTTGTCGCAGCGGGCGAAGCACACCGGGCCGTACCGCCATGGCGGTGGGCCGGCGAGCAGGAGCGCGCGACGCGCGAGCCGGCGGGCTCTACCATCGCCGCATGAGCGCGCCCGAGCGCGTCGAACGCGACGCCCCAGCCAAGGTCAATCTCTGCCTCGCCGTCGACCGCCCGAACGACGCCGGCATGCACCCGATCGCCTCGTGGATGGCGACGCTGGATTTCGCTGATCGCATCGAGGTCCACCGGCGCCCGCCGGGGCGCGCGAGCCTCTACAACATCGACTGGGCCGAGGACGCCCCGCGCAGGACGCACATCGACTGGCCGATCGTGAAGGACCTCGCAGTTCGCGCGCATCTTGCGCTCGAGCGGGAGGTCGGACAGGCCCTGCCGGTCCGTATGCGCGTGCATAAGCGCGTGCCGGTGGGGTCGGGCCTCGGCGGCGGTTCGAGCGACGGCGCCGCCGCGCTGATGGCGATCCGCGACCTGTTCGAACTTGAGATCGATGACGCGCGCCTCGCGCAGCTCGCCCACGCGCTCGGCAGCGACGTGCCGTTCTTTCTCACCGGCGGCGCGGCGCTCGTCGAGGGGCTCGGCGAGCGCATCGAGCGGACGCCAGCACCGACAATGGGGGGCGAGGCGGGCGCGGTCGTGCTCGCGATGCCCGCAGCCCACTGCCCGACCGGCGCGGTGTATCGAGGCTTTGACGAGATGGTCGGCGAGGCAGACTTCCGCGCCGCCGAGGCCGCCCGGATGGCGCGCGCCGGCGAGATCGAACCGGACGCGCTCTTCAACGACCTCGCCGACCCGGCGATGCGCGTGGAGGATCGCGTTCGCGCCGCGCGTAATGCGCTGGCCGAGGCGACCGGGCGCCCGGCGCATGTCACCGGTTCGGGCAGCGCAGTCTTCATCGCCTGCGCCGCGAGCGAGGCGGAGGCGCTCGGTGAGCGGGCGGCGTCGATCGAGGGCTGCGCAGTCGTCGCGGCGCGCCTCGTGACGCCGGAATGAAAACGCCCCGCGACCGAAGCCGCGGGGCGTGGTGAGATCAGATTGTCGTCAGGCGGTCAGTTGTCCGAGCCGCTCTTGACGGGCTTCTCCTCGGCCTTGGGCTCTTCACCCTTCTTGGCGGGCGCCTCGCCCTCCTCGGCCTCGAAGTAGAGGTGCTCCTCCTCGCCCTTGCGGGTGACGGTGACCTTGTGCTTCCCGGCGAACTCGCCGCCGAGGAGCATCTCGCTCATCGGGTCCTCGACATAGGTGCCGATCGCGCGACGAAGCGGGCGGGCGCCGTAATCGGGGTTGAAGCCCTTCTCGATCAGGAAGTCCTTGGCCTTCTGATCGATCTCGAGGGTGATGCCCTGCTCGCTGAGGCGCTTGCGCACCTTCGCGGCTTCGTAGTCCACGATCGTGACCAGGTCTTCCTTGGTCAGCGGGCGGAAGACGATGACATCGTCGAGACGGTTGATGAACTCGGGTCGGAAGTACCGCTCGATCTCCTTGCTGAGCACCTGCTTGATGTTGTCGAACGAGGCCTCGGCGTCGCGCTTCGCGAAGCCGAACCCGCCGCCGCCCTTGATGAGGTCGGCGCCGATGTTCGAGGTCATGATCAGCACGGTGTTGCGGAAGTCGACGTGGCGCCCGAACGAATCGGTGAGACGACCCTCCTCCATGATCTGGAGAAGCATGTTGAAGACATCGGGGTGCGCCTTCTCGATCTCGTCGAAGAGCACCACCGAGTACGGCCGGCGCCGGATCTGCTCGGTGAGCTGGCCGCCCTCCTCGTAGCCGACATAGCCGGGGGGCGCGCCGACGAGGCGGCTCACATTGTGCTTCTCCATGTACTCGCTCATGTCCAGGTGGATGAGGGACTCCTCGTCCCCGAACATGAACTCTGCGAGGGCCTTGCTGAGCAGCGTCTTTCCGACGCCCGAAGGGCCGACGAAGATGAACGAGCCCATGGGCCGGCGCGGGTCCTTCAGGCCGGCGCGGGCGCGCCGGATCGCCTTGGAGATCGCCTTGATGGCGTCCTCCTGGCTGACGACCTTCTTGTGCAGCTCCTCTTCGAGTTGGAGCAGACGCTGGGCCTCCTCCTTCGCGAGGCGCTGCAACGGGACGCCGGTCATCTTGCTGACGACCTCGGCGATGATCTCCTCATCGACCTCGCCGTCCACCTCGGCGGCGCGCTTGCGCCACTCTTCCTGGATGCGCTCCTTGTCCTTGCGGAGCTTCTCGGCCTCATCACGCAGCTCGGCGGCGCGCTCGTAGTCGGCGCCCTTGACCGCCTCGTCCTTCGAGACGCTCAGACGCTCGATCTTCTCTTCGAGGTCCGCCAGGTCCGGCGGCTTGGTCATGCTCTTGAGGCGCACCCGCGCGCCGGCCTCGTCGATCACGTCGATCGACTTGTCCGGCTGCACGCGACCGGTGATGTACCGGTCCGACAGCTCGACGGCCGCCTCGAGCGCTTCCTTGCTGATGCGCACGCGATGGTGCTGCTCGTAGCGCTCCTTCAGACCGCTGAGGATCTGCACCGTTTGCTCGCGCGTGGGCGGGTCGACGGTGATGGGCTGGAATCGCCGAACGAGCGCGGCGTCCTTCTCGATGTACTTGCGGTACTCGTCGAAGGTCGTCGCGCCGATGCACTGGATCTCGCCGCGGGCGAGGGCGGGCTTGAGCACGTTGGACGCGTCGATCGCGCCCTCGGCGCCGCCGGCGCCCACGAGGGTGTGCAGTTCGTCGATGAAGAGGATGACGTCCTTGGCGCGACGCACCTCATTCATCACGGCCTTGATGCGCTCCTCGAACTGGCCGCGGTACTTGGTGCCGGCGACCATCATCGCCAGATCGAGCACCACGATGCGCCGGTTCATCAGCAGCTCGGGCACCTCGTTGGCGACGATCTGCTGGGCCAGACCTTCGACGATGGCGGTCTTGCCGACGCCGGCCTCGCCGAGGAGCACGGGGTTGTTCTTCGTGCGCCGGCAGAGGATCTGCAGCACGCGCTCGATCTCGTTGGCGCGCCCGATGACGGGGTCGAGCTGGCTTTCGCGCGCCAGTTCGGTCAGATCGCGCCCGAATGAGTCGAGGGCGGGCGTCTTGCTCTTGCCGCGACGGGCCTCGCCCTGGCCGGGCTGGCCGGCGCCGACCGCGTCACCCTCTTCGGTGTCCACGCCGGCCCCGAGCAGGTTGAGCACCTCCTCGCGGACCTCCTCGAGCTTCAGCCCGAGGTTCATGAGCACCTGGGCGGCGACACCGTCGTGCTCGCGCAGCAAACCGAGCAGCAGGTGCTCGGTGCCGACATAGTTGTGGTTGAGGTTCCGAGCCTCTTCGATGGCGAACTCGATGACCTTCTTGGCGCGCGGCGTCTGGGGCAGCTTGCCCATGGTCACCATCTCGGGGCCGCTCTTGACGAGCTTCTCGACCTCGAGACGGACCTTGCGCAGGTCGACGCCCAGGTTCTTGAGGACATTGGCGCCGACGCCGGAGCCTTCCTTCACGAGGCCGAGGAGGATGTGCTCGGTCCCGATGTACTCATGGTTGAAGCGCTGCGCCTCCTGGTTCGCCAGCGCCCTCACCTTGCGGGCCCGATCTGTAAATCTCTCGAACATGATGTGCCTCCGACGCGCCCGACCGACGGAATGACGATCGTCGCGCGCCTCGCTGCGGAACACTATGCAACCGACGGGCCAGTCTTGTTCCCGGACCAGCGCCCCGGCCTCCGTCGTGCCGTCTATCGGCTCGCGAGAGCACGCGCGCAAAGCACAACCCCCGGGCGGGGCACGCGGAGGGGCAAAAACCCGTGCGCGGACGCCGAGACCGGGGGGCCACCGCGATACCCCTTGTTCAGACTGGTGGATTCGGCGCGTTTGCGCCGGCGTCAGGGGCGCTGGCAGGGCCTGCCGAATGGGCAGGCCCTGGCGATCAGCCGAAAGCCCCGTCCGCCTGGGCCGCGAGATCGAAGTCCTTCTCGGTGATCCCGCCGGCGTCGTGCGTGGAGAGCGTCAGCGTGACTTTCCCGTAGCGGATGAGGATGTCGGGGTGATGCTGGGCCTTTTCCGCCAGGTCGGCGACGGTGTTCACGAACGCCATGGCCTCGACGAAGTTCTTGAACTGGTAGGTCCGCTGCAGCGAGCCGTTCATCTCGGACCAGTCGGCCAGGTCCTCGAGTCTCCGCTTGATGGCAGCGTCGTCGAGCGTCTGCATCGGTGTTCCCCATTGTGCCCCGGAGGGCGCCGGCTCGGTGCGACGAAGACAGCCGCGCCGCGATGCGTATCTTCATCGCAGTGGCCGCCCAGTCAAGCACTGCCTCCGATCCGTCGCCGGCGCGCGTCGAGACCACCCGGCTCGCGCCCTCGCCCACCGGGGCCCTGCACCTGGGCAATGCGCGCACCTTTCTCGTGAACTGGGCGCTCGCGCGGACGCGCGGCTGGCGCGTGCTCTGCCGCATCGAGGACCTCGACGGCCCGCGCGTGAAGCCCGGCGCCGCCGACGATCTGCTCAGGACGCTGGAGTGGCTCGGCCTCGATTGGGACGGCCCGGTGCACGTGCAATCGACCGACCTCGCCCCGTGCGAGCGTGCGATGGCGTCGCTCGCCGAGCGGGCGCTCGCCTACCCCTGCGAGCTGACGCGTCGCGAGATCGAGGAAGCCGCGAGCGCCCCGCATGAGGGCCCGCACACGGAGTCAAGTGAGTCCTCCCGGCCCGGCGCTGTCTTCCCGGTCGAGTTGCGCCCTGCGCTCGTGGCCCGTCGGTTCGACGACCAAGCCACAAACTGGCGCCTTGTCGCGCCGGACCGCGAGGTTCGATTTGTCGACGCCTTCGCCGGCGCACGGTCATTCCATGTGCTCCGGGAGACAGGGGACTTCGTCATCTGGACGAAGCGAGGTGAGCCGGCGTACCAGCTCGCGGTCGTTGTCGACGACAATCGCTTCGGCGTCACGCAGGTCGTGCGCGGCGACGACCTCCTGCCCTCGACCGCGCGACAAATCCTGCTGCACGAGGCGCTCGGCCTCGCGCCGCTCCCGGCCTACACACATCTCCCGCTGATCGTCGGCGAGGACGGACGCCGGCTCGCGAAGCGCCACGGCGACACACGCCTGGTGCGCTATCGCGAGGAGGGCATACCTGCCGAGCGCATCGTCGGATTGCTCGCCTCGTGGAGCGGCGTGTGCGATCGGCCCGAGCCGATGACCAGCCGCGAGTTCGCTGAGCGCTTCCGGCTCGATACCATGCCGACGACCGAGCGCGTCTGCCGCGCGGAGGACGAACAATGGCTGCTCGACACGCGATGAGACGACTGGCGATGCTCGGCGCGATCACGGCCGGGGCGGGGCTCGGGGCCTGCGATCCGGGCATGGCCGGCGGAGACGCGGCGCAGCCTGCGGCCGCGGGCGACGATGCGCCCGCGCCCGAGACGCTTCGTGTGCGTGTCGGCAGCGAGACCTTCCGCCTCGAACTCGCGCTCGACAACGAGACGCGGACGCTCGGCCTGGGCGGGCGGGACGAGATCGCGCGCGACGGCGGGATGCTCTTCGTCTTCCCGCAGGCGGCGCAGCTCTCATTCGTGATGCGCGACTGCCCGATCCCCATCGATGTGGCCTTCCTCGACGGCGGGGGGCGTGTGGTGGCGATCCACGAGATGCAGCCGGAAGCCCCGCGCGGCGAGAACGAGGGTTTCTGGGAGTACGAGAACCGCCTCAAGCGGTATTCCAGCCGGTATGCGGCCCAGTTCGTCATCGAGACCGCCGGCGGGCGTCTGAAGGAAACCGGGCTTGCGGTGGGGGATCTGGTGCCGATCGACACCGAGACGCTCAAGAAGCGCGTCCGGTAGGCCGATCCCGCTGTTCGCATGCCCGCGCTCTGTGCGTGGGCGACCGAGCGCAGCCGCGGACGGCCGACCAGACATGTCCACACGCACCATCAGCGTGATTGCAGCAGACGCCCGGGCGCGGGAGGTGCAGCGTCTCACGAGCGATGTGCTCAGCGCCTGGCCGGCGTTCTCGGACGCGCCCGAGGTGCAGGCCACGACGCTGGCCGAGGCCTCGCGCGATGGCGACCGAATCGCGGGCTCGGCGGTGCTCGTGCTCCTTGAGGACGCCTACGACGCCGAGCTCATGTTGCTCGTCGACACGCTGGAACAGCGCCTGACGCCCATGGTCGTCGTGGCGCCTGCATCGGCTGACCGGCCGGCGCCCCAACTGGGTCGGACTGTCCTCTTTGCGCCGGACAATGCGCCGGCGGCCACGATCGCGGCGATGCTCCACACGCTCCTCGAGCGCCAGCCCTTCATCGACGACCTCCGCAGCGAGATCCGCCTCTCCCAGCGCTTCCAGGGCGGGCTGCGCGAGGAGATGAGCAAGATGCACGAGGAGATGCAACTCGCCGGACGCGTCCAGCGCGAGTTCCTCCCGCACTCGCTCCCGAAGATCGACGGGGCTGAGTTCGAAGTCTTCTTCCGCCCCTGCGGCTATGTCAGCGGCGACATCTACGACGTCGTTCGACTCGACGACCGCCACGCGGGGTTCGTCCTCGCCGACGCCGTCGGCCACGGCGTGCCCGCGGCGCTGATGACGATGGTCCTCACGCGCGCGCTGCCGATGATCGACCACTTCGACGACGGGCCGACGCTCGTGCAGCCGGCCGATGCGCTCCGGCGCCTGAACCAGGCGCTCATCCGAGGTCAGGGTGAGACATCGCGATTTGCGACGGCTGTGTACGGCGTGATCGACGCCCATGAGCGTCGCGTGACGATCGCGGGCGCGGGCCACCCGCCGCCGCTGCGCATCACGCCGCGCACGACGCGCGAGGTGATCACCGAGGGGCCGTTGCTCGGCGTCTTCGCCGACGCGACGTTCAACCAGGTGGAGTTCACGCTCGACGAGGACGAGGTGCTCGTCCTCTACTCCGACGGTTTCGAGACGGCGTTCCCGACGCCCGCGGAAAAGGACCTGGATCGCCGGGTGCCGACGAGCGCGTACATCGACCATTTCCGCCAGATCGCGCAGGATCGCGAGCGCTCGGGTCTTCCCGAGGCCGTGCGTCTGCTTGCCGACGCGATCGACCTGCAGGCCGGCTCGCTCCACCAGGTGGACGATCTGAGCGCTCTGGTGATCGCACCGGCGCCGCGGAAGGGCGTTGGCGTCGGCGGCGCCGATCGCGCCGCCGCCTGAAATATCCGCCACGTCCGCGCGGTATAGTCCTCCGCTGGTCGCCATGGTGGGGGACTCGCGAGGTACGGCGATGCCGCTGAAATCTGCGAACGTCCGCGCATCGGCGCACATCGACGCAAGCGCCCAACTGGGCAATGGCGTGGTGGTCGAGCCGGACGCCTACATCGGGCCGAACTGCGTGATCGGCGCAGGCTCGCGCATCATGGCGCGTGCGATGGTGCTCCGCGACACGGTCATGGGCGCCGACAACGTCGTGCATCCCTACGCCGTGCTCGGGGGCGACCCCCAGGATGTGAAGTACGACGAGGCGGCCGACGCCGGTCGCCTGGAGATCGGCGACGGGAATCAGTTTCGTGAGCATGTGACCGTCAGCCGCGGCGCCGGCGCGGAAGGCGCGACACGCATCGGGGCGCAGTGTTTCTTCATGGCCGGCGCGCACGTCGGCCACAACGCGAAGATCGGCGACCGGGTCATTCTCACGAACCAGGCGGCCGTCGCCGGGCACGTGTGGA
>JBICHM010000064.1:0-6337 GCA_043101835.1 Phycisphaerales bacterium
TGAGCCCGACGAGCTACCAGGCTGCTCTACCCCGCAATCTGTGAGGGGCGACTGTATGCGTGGGCTCGGGGGGCGTCAACTGGCTGCGATCCTTCCTGATGCCCGAGCAGGGGGCGAACAGGTGGGGGCTGGCCAGGTTCGACGCGGGGTCGGGGTGGCGTGGGGGCGGGCCGGCGGCGGGGGGGCTGGGGGATGCCCTGACGCCACCTCAGGGGGTGGAAATGCCCCCGTCTGCCAAAGAACCCTCGCCCTGATCCCGGGCGTGCGGTAGGATTTTCGCGGACCGATCGCGCCCCGACCCTGAGGCGGGGCTCGGCCTGCGAGGGTGTTCTGGCATTGGACAGGCCGGTGGACAACGCGAGGCGTGACGGCGCGGGCGGGCGCAGCGCGATGCGTGCGCACGGCAGGTCGTCAGGCGCCGAAAGATTTCGTCGGGCGTCGCCCGGCGGGAGTCGGCGCGCGCGCTCGGGGTTCACGCTCGTCGAGTTGGTGATCACGATGGGGATCATCGCGCTGCTGCTGGCGATCATGACGCCGGTGCTGCGGTACACGATCGGGTACGCGCGCGGGTTCCGGTGCAAGATGGCGCTGCGGAACACGGCGTTCGACTTCCGCATCTTCGCGGACAACCGGTTCTACGGGAATCGCGGCGACGACACGCAGCTGCCGGGGCAGCGGTTCCGGCTCGAGACATTCCTCGAAGCCGAGTACGGGATCGATGAGTTCTGGGCGTACGGCCAGGACGGGGTGGCCGAGTTCGAGAACACGGTTGCGTTCGAGATGATGCAGTGCCCCGAGGTGCACACGGCGGGGTCGATCACGCTGCACAAGGGGGCGTCGTGTTCGCAAGGCGGTGTGCAGCCGGCGAGCGCGGTGTCGTACGGGTTCAACCGGAACCTGCACCAGACGCAGATCATCGACAGCCGCGGACGGCCGCGGATGGCGCCGGCGTTCCTGCGTGGCGATGCGCTGCTGCAGACGGCGGGGATTCCGCTGGGGATGGATGTGGATGCGGAGGCGGCGACGGCGCGGGGGGTGTCGCCGTTCTTCACGGCGCCGGATCTGTCGCTGCCGAAGTCGCAGAAGGGCGGGAAGCACTGGTTCCCGGCGCTGCGTCACAACGGGCAGGCGAATGTGTCGTTCATCGACGGCCATGTCGCGTCCACCGCGGACCCGATCGGTCCGGCGGAGTGGCGGTGGGACTACGAGCCGGCGCAGTAAGGGCGCGCTCGGGTGCTGCTGCGCACGAAGTTCACGCTGCTGATCGGGATGCTGAGCCTGACCGTGGCCGCGAGCCTGGGGGCGGCGGTGTGGTCGGTCGCGCTCTTGCAGCAGGAGCTGGCGGAGCCTTTCGAGAGCGTGTCGTCGAGCCTGGGGAGCCTGGGGCGTCTGCGCGACAACGTGGACGGGATGACGGAGATGCTGTCGCGCCGGCGCGATGAGGATGCGGTGCGCCTGGAGTATCAGACGCTGGGTTCGGCGACGGTGGCGCGGGCGGAGGGGCTGCGGCGCGAGGAGACGCTTGCGCGCCGGATCGGGAGCGTGAGCGCGCAGACGCTGGAGCAGCGCGCGGACCGCGCGCTTGCGCTTGGGCGGGCGTGGTGGTCGACGGGGGATCCGTCGCAGCGCGACGGCGCGGCGGAGCAGCTGCGGACGATGCGGCAGATCATCGGTCTGCTCGAGGCGCGGATGCGTGATGACGCGTCGCAGGGGGGGGCGTATGGGGAGCGGATCCGGCTGCGGATGCTGCTGATCATCGCGATCACGTTCGCGAGCGCGCTGCTGATGGCGATGCTGGGCCTGGTGCTGTTCCGGCGGTGGGTGATGGCGCCGGTGGCGCGGCTGCGCGACGCGACGGAGCGGATCAGCCAGGGCGACTTTGCGCACCGGATCGTGGTGGAGGGGCGCGATGAGCTGGCGCAGCTGAGCGGGCAGGTGAATCACATGGCGGCGACGGTGCTGCAGATGCAGGACGAGCGCGTGGAGCGCGAGCGTCTGGCGGCGGTGGGCGAGATGCTGCGCCGGCTGTCGCACAACATCCGGAATCCGTTGGCGGGGATCCGGGGTGTGGCGGAGATCGCCGAAAAGCGGCTGGAGGACGATTCGCCCCTGCGGGAGCACATGGGGCGGATCATGAAGACGGTGGATCGGCTGGACATCTGGCTGCGGGATCTGTTGCGGTCGAGCAGCCCGCTGGAGCTGCGGCCGGAGCCGGTGGCGGTGGGGCCTTGGCTGACGGGGTTGCTGGAGGCGCACCGGCCGATTGCCTCGACGAAGGATGTGGCGCTGGAGGTGTGCGTGGCCGGGGCGCCGCGTGAGGCGGTGTTTGATCGCCGGCATCTCGAGCAGGCGGTGACGGCGCTGGTGACGAACGCGATTCAGGCGTCGAGCGCGGGCGGGCATGTGCGCGTGGCGGCGCGCGTGGGCGAGGCGGGCGCGGGCTGGGTGGTGGAGGTCAGCGACGAGGGGCCGGGGGTGGACCCGGCGCAGGCGGAGGCGATCTTCCGGCCGCACTTCACGACGAAACCGGACGGGACCGGCATGGGTCTTGCAGTTGCCCAGCAGGTGGTGCAAGGTCATGGCGGGAGCATCCATGTCGATCGGGTCGGCGGAGGCGGGCGGAACGGCGATTCGGGAGCGCCAGGGGCGGTCTTCCGGGTCGAGCTCCCGCTCCGGCCCGTCCGACCGGCGGGACCACCAGACCAGGATGGAGCAGCAGTTGACGAAAATTCTCGTCATTGAGGATGAGGACGACCTCCGTTTTTCGCTGGAGCAGGGGCTCGCGATGGGGGGGTACGAGGTTGCGGGGGCGGGCGGCCTGGGTGAGGCGCGTCGGCTGCTGCAGGGCTCGGAGTTCGACCTTGTTCTGACGGATCTGAACCTCACGGGCGAGTCGGCGTTGACGCTGGTGAACGAGTTGCGCGAAGGCGCGTACGAGGGCGGGATCGTGATGATCACGGCCTTCGGGACGATCGAGACGGCCGTCGAGGCGATGAAGCGCGGGGCGGACGACTTTCTGCAGAAGCCGGTGAGTCTTGATCAGTTGACGGTGATCGTGGAGCGGACGCTTGGCGATCGTCGTCGGCAGCGCCGGCTGCGCGCGTTCGAGCAGCTCGAGGCTCGGCGCGAGCGTGAAGAACGATTGGTTGGCAAGAGCGACGCGTGGCAGGAGTGCGTCGCGCTTGCGGAACGGCTTGCGACACTCCCGCTCGGCCCGTCGGCGCAGCCTGAGGACGCCGACGGCGCCGAGCTTCCGACTGTTCTCCTCCTCGGCGAGACCGGCGTCGGGAAAGGCCTGCTCGCGCGTCACATTCACGCGACGGCGAACCGGATCCGCACGGAGGCCGATCCCGACGCCGGCCACGCGCCGGTCGTGCATGTGAACTGCGCGGCGTTGCCGGAGAGTCTCGCGGAGAGCGAGTTGTTCGGGCACGACAAGGGCGCGTTCACGGATGCGCGGGAGGCGCGGACGGGGCTTTTCGAGGCGGCGGAGGGGGGGACGATCTTCCTCGATGAGATCGGCGACATGCCGATCGAGCTGCAGACGAAGCTGCTGCATGTGCTGGAGCGGGGCGTGTTCCGCCGGGTGGGGAGCAGCCGCGACCGGTCGGTGCGGACGCGCGTGGTGGCGGCGACGAACCAGGACCTGCACGCGCTGGTGGAGGAGGGTCGGTTCCGTCGGGACCTGCTGTATCGGCTGTCGGCGTTCACGCTGCGCATCCCGCCCTTGCGGGAGCGGGACGGGGACACGGCGCTGATCGCGGATGCGATGCTGGAGCGGTACGCGGCGCAGTACGGGCGGCGCGGGCTGCGATTCAGCAAGGCGTCGCGGGAGGCGCTTTCGACGCATTCGTGGCCGGGGAATGTCCGTGAACTGGTCAATGCGGTGCAACGGGCGGCGATGCTGTGCGAACAGTCGGCCATCGAGCCTCGTCACCTGGCGATCGAGCAGCCGTCGGCCTCGGGGGCGTCTGGCGGGGGGTCGGAGGTTGCAGGATCCCCCGGGGAGTTGCGTTTTGACTTCTCGACGGGGCCGATCGAGGTGTCTGAGGTCGAGCGGACGCTTATTGTTCAGGCGTTGGAACACACGAAGGGCAACATTTCTCAGGCGGCCAAACTCGTCGGCATGAACCGCACCAGTTTCCGATACCGAGTCGAGCGGGCCGGTCTCGAAGACTTCCTGAAGGAGGTCTCGAAGCGATGATCCGTCGTCTCGCCATTCTCGCGCTGGTTGGCGCCGGGGCGTCCGGGGCTGATGCGCAGCTGGGCACGCGTGTGTGGGAGGATCCTCCCGGCGACGCGGCGCACCGCCCGACGGACAACGGGTTGTCGCGTTCGTTCTTCACGCAGGCGCTGCCGGATCTCGTCGAGGTTCGGATCCGCGCGTGGGATGCGCCGAACGCGCAGAGCGATCCGTGGACGGGCGCGGCGGTGGATCCGTCGGTGGCGCACCTGTTCCGCATCGACATCGTCTTCAACGGGCTGGTCAATCCGCCGGGTGGTCTGGGGTTCGGGGGTTCGACCTTCGATCCGGACAAGTTCGGCGTGCGTCCGCTCTTCGGGTTCCTCGAGATCGATGTCGATGACGACATCAACACCGGGGGCGAACTGAACGCGGTGGCGCACAGCCGGTACCTGGCGAACATCGGTCGGTTCGGCGGGCTGCCGGACGGTCCGACGGGCTCGCGCGCGGCGCGTGACGGCGGCGATATCGAGCTGGACTTCAACACGGGGCCGCAGATCGAGCGGAGCGGGGCGGACTTCGCGCTGGCGATGTGCGGGTGCTACGAGGTGACGCTCGTCAGCGAGACGGGCGACATGAACGGCACGATGGAGGCGGGCGAGACCTTCGTGGTCGAGGGCCGCTTCTTCGAGCGGTACCAGGCGCTGCGTGTGAACAGCGGCGTCTTCGGCGGCTCGGACTTTGGGCTGTACGACCCGATCGTGCCGATGCGGTACAGCCATGACGTGCCGACGAACCGGACGACGGTGTCGTTCGTGTACGCGCTGGACATGACGGGCGCATCGATGCTGCAGGGCGGCGCGGTGCAGGCGTGGGACTTCAGCCTGGAGAACCACCACAGCCTCGAGGAAGCGATCGAGGACATCATCGACACGGCGAACGGCGGCGGGGGGCCGATCCTCGACAGCCGCGTGCTGGCGATGACGCAGAACTGGAACGGCGACACGGCGCAGCTCTACCTCGACCCGACGCAGTGGGAGATCACGGCGCTCTTCGGCACGACGTACACGTCGCTCGGCTCGGCGCTGTTCGTGTGGGCGGACACCGGCTTCAACGCGAAGTTCGGCGACTTCGACAGCGACGACACGGTGGGCGCGGTGGATCTTGACGCGATGACCTCGACCCTGGCGAATCTCGACGGCACCGGCGAAGATGCCGACGGCGTCGTGAACGAGGTCGTGGTGCTGCCGAACTTTGCGCGGAACTTCAACGTGTTCGACATGGATTACGACGGTCGCATTGACAGCGACGATGTCGGGATCCATCAGTCGATCGCGGCGCCGGGCGACCTGAACGGCGATGGCGTCGTGGACGGGGCTGACCTCGGTCTGCTGCTCGGCGCGTGGGGCAGCACGACGAACGCGGCGGCGGACCTGAGCGGCGACGGCGTTGTGGATGGCGCCGACCTTGGTCTGCTGCTCGGCGGCTGGACCAGCTAACGCAACGCTATGCGGGTTTGTCGGGGCGTTTCGGGCGCATCGCCCGTGCGCGGCTGATTGCGCCGGCGCCGAAACGCCCGGCGACGGCGTCGGTGGCGCGGTCGACGGCGGCGCGGCGTTCTCGTTCCTCTGCGTCGAAGAGGCCTGACTGCGCATCGCCGAAGCGTCCGGCGCTCATGCCGATAAGGCGGACAGGCTCGAAGCCGGACTTCGCCCAGGCGTCGAAGAGGTCGCGCGCGGCGGCCCAGAGCTCGTCGGTGGCGCTGGTGGCGTTCTCGAGCGTCGCCGAGCGGGTGATGGTTCGAAAGTCGCCGAAGCGGATCTTGAGGGTGACGGCTCGGGCGCGGAGGTCGTGCTTGCGAAGTCGGCGCGCGACATGTTCGGCGTGCTGAAGAAGAACGGCGCGGACCTCCTCGCGGTCGGTGAGGTCCTGCGCGAAGGTGCGCTCGCGCCCGATGGATTTCGCCTCGTGCTCGGGGGTGACGGGGCGGTCGTCGATGGCGCGGGCGAGCTGCCAGAGGCGGGCGCCCCAGACGCCGAAGCGCGATTCGAGGGTTCCTTCGTCGAGCTCGCGCAGGTCGGCGACGGTGCGGACGGCGAGGCGCCGGAGTTTCTCCTCCGCGGCGGGGCCGAGGCCGGGGATGACGCCGACGGG
>JBICHM010000065.1:0-3342 GCA_043101835.1 Phycisphaerales bacterium
GCAGCCGACATTCTCGGCGATCTCGGTGAGACGCTTCGAGTTGCTGCTGTTGGCGCTGCCGATGACAAGCACGAGATCGCACTCAGGCGCGAGCGTGCGCACGGCGTGCTGGCGGTTGGTGGTGGCGTAGCAGATGTCGTCCTTCGGCGGCGCCTTGATGGCCGGGAAGGCGCGCTTGAGCGCATCGATGATGACGCCGGCGTCGTCGGTCGAGAGCGTCGTCTGCGTGAGGTAGACGAGTCGCTCGGGGTCGTGGACGACGAGGTTCGGGATGTCCTCCGGGCGCTCGACGACCTGAATGGCCTCGGGCGCCTCGCCGCGCGTGCCGATGACCTCCTGGTGGTCGGCGTGGCCGACAAGAAGGATCTGGAATCCTTTGCGCGAGTAGCGCAGGGCCTCCATATGCACCTTGGTGACAAGCGGGCAGGTGGCGTCGATGGCGGTGAGGCGTCGCGCGTCGGCCTGGCGCCGGACGGCCGGCGAGACGCCGTGGGCGCTGAAGACGACGATCGCGCCCTCGGGCACCTCGCCGATCGATTCGACGAACGTGACGCCCCGGTCGATGAACCGCTGCACGACATGCCGGTTGTGCACGATCTCGTGGAAGACGTAGATCGGCTCGCCTGGGCACAGGTCGAGCACCTGATCCACGACATCGATGGCCATGCGCACGCCGGCGCAGAAGCCTCTCGGGTTGACGAGCAGGAGACGCATCGGGGCCGATTCTACGCGTGCCGAAGGCGCACTGATCGCGCCGGCCCTGTCTTGGGCGCGTTTCGGCGCCGGGTGCGAATCGAAGTCAGCCCGCGTTGGCCGGAACCGTCGTCGTGGCCTTCTCGGCCATCTCGACCAGCGTGTCGAAGGCCTTGGGGTCTTCGATCGCGATCTGGCTGAGCATCTTGCGGTTCAGATTGATGCCGGCGAGACGCATGCCGTTCATGAAACGGCTGTAGCGCGTCCCGCGCATGCGGCAGGCGGCGGTGATGCGTGTGATCCAGAGGCGGCGCATGTCGCGCTTGCGGGCGCGACGGTCGCGGTACGCGAACTTGCCGGCGCGCGTGAGCGCGACCTTGGCCTGCTGGAAGTGGCGGCTCTTCGTCCCGAAATAGCCGCGAGCCTCACGGAGGACGCGCTTGTGGGCGCGCTTCCGGGCGGATCCCTTGCGAACACGAGGCATCGGTCGGTTCCTTTCGCCGGACGGAGCGATCCGCGGCTCGGATCGAGCCCGATCGTCTTTGGGTCCCGGACAGCAGTGGTCGTCCGGCAGGCGCCGGGCGGTGAATCAACGGAGTTCGATCAGGCGTCCTGGCCGGCAGCCTTACGCTCGGCCGGCGACGGGCTGCGACGGATCGACGAACGCGGCTGATCGCGCCCGCGGAGGCGACGGTGCAGGAGCTTCTCGAAGCGCTTGGCCTCGGAGTTCGACAGCACGCGCAGCTTGCGCAGGCGACGAAGGCGGGTCGCGCTCTTGGCGGACTTCAGGTGACCCGAGTAGGCGCTCTTGTGCTTCACCTTGCCGGTCTTGGTGACGCGGATGCGCTTGAGGGTTCCCTTGTGGCTCTTGTTCTTGGGCATGCCTGAAAGTCTCCCGCGGGTCGAATAGCCCCCGCGCAGCGAGCCGGGCACTGTAGCCGCGACCCTGCGGGTCTGCAACTGGTTGGAGGTCGGTCTGCGAGCGGAATTCCGCGCTCCGGCGGCGCTTACGGGCCGACGAAGGCGTCGTCGGGGCCGACGGGCGTCTCGGTGCCCTCGAGGCGAACGGGGCCGTCGCCGTCGACGTTCGCCGGCAGCCAGAAGTTGTCGCCGGAATCGGTGACGGGACGGATGAGCCAGCGGACGGAGCGGTCGCCGAAGAGGACGTTCTGGCCGGCGCCGCCGTGGTTGGGCGACCGGGCCTCCGGCGGGGCCGCCTCGTGCTGCATCGCGCGGAGGACGAGGGGCGAGCGATCCGTCAGGAGCACGGCGTTCGGACTCGTCGGCATGCGCCGGGCGGGGTCGTTGAACAGCTGGTAGGAGTACGACACCTCTTCGGCGCTGCGCCAGTCGTCATGCCGGGCGACATCGAGGCTCACCGGGGCGTGCCGGTTGCCGACGCAGGCGAGGTCGTGCTGGTGCACATAGCCCTGCTTGATGAGGACAAAGAGGTTGGCTGAGTGCGACTTGGTCGGCGAGCCGACTTCCCACCAGGCGCCGGCCCCGGGAATCGTCGCGGGAATCGAGCCTTCGACGGCGGGCATGCGTCCGAGGTTGTCGTTGCCATAGAGGGCGAAGCCGACGCCGGCGTTGGCGAGGCCGCTCTGGCACTCGGTGCGCATGGCGTCGAGGCGCATCGCGCCGACGGTGGGCCAGAGGATGGAGAGCCCGATGAGCAGCATCGCCGCGACGGCGATGAGGTCCGCGAGACGGAAGCTCCCGGCGGGCATGGGCAGCAGCGGGCGGTCGAGCATGGGACGCGCGCCGGCGGCCCTGACGCGCAGCAGCGTTCGATCGACGAGGTCGTCTGCGCCGATCGCCTCGACCGAGGCGGGCGAGAGCACGCTGACGAGGCGCGCGATCCGCCGGCCGCGCCGCGTGTGGCGGGGCGGGAGGGCGTCGTCGTCCCATTCGCAGGCAACGAGCGAGTCGAGGGCGGCGCCGTCGTCGGCCACCAGCCCGCCGCGCTCGGGAACGCTCACACCGTCGCGACCGGCGCGGAGCACGCGCGTCACGGTGATGTCAACGAGCGAGGGGTCGGGGGCGGCGCGGTCGGGGTGGGGCTCGAGCGACGCAAAGAGACGCCGGACCGCATCGGTGCGCGCGTCGGCGCTCGTGCCGGCGAATCCCGACTCAACGAGGGCGTCGATCGCGGCGCGATCGGCGTCGCTGAGGCGGACATCGTCGCCTTGGCCCCCGGTGGCGGGGTCGATCGCTGGGTCGTCGAACGGATCGGGCATGCGGGGTCGATCGCCTTCGGAGCGCCGGGTCAATCGTCGGCGCCGTGTTCCTCCCAAGCCTTCGCGAACTTCGCCACGGCGGCGTGGAGCCTCGACTTCACCGTTCCGATCGGCACATCCAGCTGGTCGGCCATCTGGGCATAGGTGAGGCGCTGGAAGTAGGCGAGCAGCAGGATCTCGCGATGGTGCGCCGGGAGGGTGTCGAGCGCCTCCTGCACCAGCCGATCTCGCTCGCGTTCGTCCAGGGCCGCCGACGGGGCGGGGACATCGACCTCCATCAGGTCCACGAAGGTCGGCCCGCCCGCCTCGCCGACCTCGGCGGAGAGCTCCAGGGCGGACCGACGGTTCTTCTTACGATGGAGGTCCCGCCCTTTGTTCGCGGCGATCGTAAAAAGCCACGGTTTGAAGC
>JBICHM010000066.1:0-5951 GCA_043101835.1 Phycisphaerales bacterium
ATCAGGATACCGCCTGCGCGCGCATCGCGCCGACCGTCTCCTGTGACCCGGGGGGCGCCCGGCCCCGACAGAAGATCGTCCTTCAGCCCGGAGCCCCTTTGACCGCTGCACGAACCAATCAATACCCTCTCCTCACCATGCCACACCACCACCTGCGTCGCCCGTCGGGCGTGCTCCCCCCTTCCCGACACGTTGCACGCATGCTCGCCTGCCTTCCGGTCGCGGCGCTCGCCGCCGTCTCGGGCTGCGCAACCCCCTTCACCGACACGCCCGCGACCGATGAGGTTCGAGCGTCCCTGCTCGAAGCGGTCCGCGATGACGCCCTGGGTGGGCGCGAGGACCCCGGGATCCACCCGCTCACGCGAAACGCGGGCGATCTGGGCCTCTCCGCCGAGCGGATCGACGAACTCCAACGCACCAGCGGCTTGCGCTCCTACGCCAGCGCCCCGGGCGAACTCGGCGGCACGCTGCCCGACGACCTGCTCGGGGGCGAGGGCGCGGAGGTCGAGATCACCCTCGACGACGCCATCGCCATGGCCGTCCGCAACAACCTCGCCGGGCAGTCGGCGCGACTCGATCCCGCCATCGCCGCCGAGGAGCGCATCGTCGCCGACGCCGCATTCGACTGGCTGCTCTTCGCCGACGCCGGGCTGGGGCGCAATGACAACCCCAGCCCCGTGCCGATCGTCAACGGCGTGCCCGTCGGCACCGCCCTCAATCGCAGCGACTTCTTCGACGCCACCGTCGGCGTGCAGCGCCTGACGCGCGACGGCGGCGTCGTGACGGCCACCACCACGGTCGACATCTTCAACAACAAGAGTCCCGGCTTCAGCCGCGACCCCGACCCCGCCTACACGGCCGACCTCGACCTGACGCTCAGCCAGCCCCTCGCGCGGGGCTTCGGGCGCGATGTGAACCTCGCCGAGGTGCGCCTCGCCGACAACGCCACGCTCGCCGCGACCGAAACCCTGCGGCGCACGCTCATGGACGTCATCACCGAGACCGAGCGCGCCTACTGGGCGCTCGCGCTTGCGCGATATGAACTCCGCGTGCGCGAACGCCTGCTCGAGCGCGGCATCGAGACGCGCGACGCGCTGCGCGGGCGCCTCGACTTCGACGTCACCCAGGCCGAACTCTCCGACGCCGTCGCCACCGTCGAGCAGCGCCGCGCCGATGTCATCCGCGCCGCGAATCGCGTGCGCACCCGCTCCGACGAACTGAAGCGCATCCTCAACGACCCGGCCGAGCCCCTCGCCGGCGAGACACTGCTGATCCCCGCCGGAATCCCGGCCGACACCCCGATCGAGTTCAGCCTCGTCGATTCTCTCTCGGGCGCCCTGAACCAGCGCCCGGAGATCCGCATCGCTGAACTGGGGATCCGCGACGCCGACATCCGCGAGGCCGTGGCGCGCGACGCGCGACTGCCGCTGGTGAATCTCGACGCGGCGGTCAACCTCACCGGCCTCGAGGACGACGCCTTCGACGCGTACGAAGAGGCATTCGAGACGGACTTCTTCGACGCCGCGATCGGCCTCCGCTACGAGCAGCCCATCGGCAACCGCGCCGCCGAAGCCGCGCTGCGCCGTGCCCGCCTCGAGCGCCTGCGCACCATCGTCGACTACCGCGACGCCGTGCAGGGCGTGGTGCTGGATGTCAAAACCGCGCTGCGCAACGTCGCGACGAACTACCGCCTCGTCGAGCAGACGCGCATCTTCCGACTCGCCGCGGCCGAGAACCTCCGCGCCCTCCAGGCCGAGGAGGAGACCATCCGCTCGCTCACGCCGGAGTTCCTGAACCTCAAACTCCAGCGCCAGGAAGCGCACGCGCTCGCGGAGTTCGAGGATGCGCAGTCGCTGACCGATTACGCCACCAGCCTCGCCGACCTCGACCGCGCCGTCGGGCGCACGCTCGAGCGCCGCGGCGTGACGGTGGTCGTGCCCGAGGGCAGTGTGGCCGACGAGTTCCTCCGGGGCGAAGACGACCCGCGCAACTGACTCACGCCTTGCCGGGGCCCCGGATCGCCCGGATCTCCGCAAGGATCTCGCGCATCTTCGCCTCGTACCCCTGCGCGCTCGGCTCGTAGTACGTCTTCTCGACGCCCAGGTAGGCCTGCTCGGTGACGCCCCCGACGCTGGTGCGGGTCCTGGCGTTGTGGGCGTACTCGTAGCCCTTGCCCTCGGCGGCGCTGCCGGCGCTCTCGACCTTGTTCGGGTCGCGCAGGTGCAGCGGGACGGGGATCGTCCGCCCCTCGCGCACATCGGCGAGGGCCGCGTCGATCGCCACATACGAGGCGTTGCTCTTGGGCGCGAGCGCGAGGTAGACGACGCACTGCCCGATCGTGATCCGCGCCTCGGGCATGCCGATGCGCTCCACCAGGCTCCAGCACGCCTCGGCGACCATGACCGCGCGCGGGTCGGCGTTGCCGATGTCCTCGCTCGCCAGGATCGCCAGGCGCCGGCAGATGAAGCGCGGGTCCTCCCCGCTCTCGAGCATCCGCGCCACCCAGTAGAGCGCGGCGTCGGGATCCGACCCCCGCACACTCTTGATCAGCGCGCTGGCGTGGTCGTAATGCTGGTCGCCCTGCCGGTCGTACACCATCGCCTTGCGCTGGATCGACTCCTGCGCATCGGCCAGCGTGATTCGCACCGAGCCATCCTGTTGCGGGGCGCTGGCGACGGCGACCTCCAGCGCCGAGAGCGCCCGGCGCGCATCCCCGTCGGCGATGCGCGCCCAGTGCGCGATGGCGTCATCGTCGACCTGCAGGTCCATGCGTCCGTAGCCGCGCTCGGAGTCGGCGATCGCCCGGCGCAGCAGCGCATCGAGCGCCGCTTCATCGAGCGACTCCAGCCGGAACACCGTGCTGCGGCTCACCAGCGCGCTGTTGACGGTGAACATCGGGTTCTCCGTCGTCGCGCCGATGAGGATGATCACCCCGCGCTCGACATCGGCCAGCAGCACATCCTGCTGGGCGCGCGTGAAGCGGTGGATCTCGTCGAGGAAGAGGACCGTGCGCCGCCCGCTGTCGGCGAGGCGCGCCCTCGCGTCGTCGATGATCTGGCGGATGCGCTGGACGCCCACGCTCGCGGCGTTCTCGCGCTCGAAGGTGGCGTCCACCTGCTTCGCGACCACTTCGGCGAGCGTCGTCTTCCCCGTGCCCGGCGGGCCGTGCAGGATGACGCTCGTCAGGCGCCCGGCCTGCAGCATGCGGCGCAGCAGCCGCCCCTCGCCGAGGATGTGCGCCTGCCCGACGAACTCGTCGAGCGAGCGCGGGCGCATGCGCGCCGCCAGCGGCAAGGCGCCGGCCAGGGCGCGATCGCGTCGGTCCTGCCAGAGGTCGGCCATCGCGGAACTGTACGCCGCCCTCGTCCGGAAACGCCGGAACTGCTCCTGCGCGACCCCTAGCATCACCTCATGCCCACGCCCTCCGACATCGTCCGGGTCAACTTCGGCGCGCCGATGCCGCTCTTCCCGCTCGCCGGCGGCGTCCTGCTGCCCCACGCGGTGCTTCCTCTGCACATCTTCGAGGAGCGCTATCGCCAGATGGTCGAGCACGCGCTCGACCGCGCCGGGCAGATCGCCATGGGCGTTTTCGAGGGCGACGAGTGGAAGCACGAGTACCACGGCAACCCGCCCGTGCGCCCCGTCGTCTGCGTCGGCCAGGTGCTCCAGCACGAGAAGCTGCCGGACGGGCGATTCAACATCCTGCTCCGGGGCATCTGCCGGGCCCGGATGCGCGAGCACATGCTGCCCGACGACGACCACCAGTACCGGCGCGTGATGCTCGACCCCCTCGAGACCCCGACCGATGACGACGACGATGCGCACACCCTCCCCGGCGTGCGCGATCGCCTCTGCGCGTGGTTCGGCGAGCCGCCCCTGACCAGCCTCGCCGCCGCCGGCAGCATCGAGAACCACCTGCAGACCGGCGAACTGCCCATCAGCGCGCTGCTCGACCTCCTGGCGATCACCGTCGTCACCGATCAGGAGATGAAATACCGCCTGCTCGCCGAGCCGGCAGCGAGCGGTCGAGCCGCGATGATCGAGTCGGAGATCCTGAACCTCCGCAGCCTGCTGTCGCGCGCCGAGCGCCAGCTCGACCCCGACACGCCGCGCGGCGTCACCTGGAACTGAACGGCGCTCCTCCCGCTCCCTAGCATCCGGTCGTCGAGGAGGCCCGCCGTGCGCACCACGCTTCGGCCAATCGAACGACGAGCGATCCGCGCCGGGGCGCTCGTCTTCGTGTGCGCGGCGCCGCCCTTCGCCGCTTGGCTGCTCGCGCGCGAAGCCCTTACGCCTTCGTCGCTCATCGGTGCGGCCATCGCGACCTTCGTCGTCGTCGGCATGCTCGGCGCCACCGTCACCACGATGATGCTCCTCGTCGCCAGCCTCCACGGCGCCGAGGGCGACACCGCGCGACACTGTGCGCACTGCGACTACGACCTCACCGGCGCCCCGGATGATCGCTGCCCGGAGTGCGGCGCCCCGACGACCGACACCGAACCACGCATGCTGTGGAAACCGTGAACGACACACCCCCCACCGACGACGCCACGAGCGCCCACGCGCCGGCGAATCGCGCCGACGCCGTCCGCTCGGCGATCGAGTGCGCCGTCGTCGTGTCCTTCGCGATGGCGATCCCGCTGGCCTGCCTGCTCATCGCCTGGCGGATCGCGCCCGGCGGCTACGGCAAGGGCGTCGTGCTGATGGCGGGCCTCACGATGGCAGTCATCACCGTCGGCGCCGGCGTCACCGTCCTCGCGCGCGCCATGAGCGCCGGCGCCCGACGCCGACGCGCCGTCGCCAATCGCGGGCACTGCCGGCGCTGCGGCTACAACCTCGAGGGCCTGCGTGGCGACACCTGCCCCGAGTGCGGCGCCACGCGCGATCCCGACGCCGGCCTCGCCGGCTCGGATCGGCACTGACTCGCGGCTACACTCCGCGAATCAGGAAGGATTGCTCCGCATGCCCACGACCGCCAGCAGACGCTTCATCGCCGACCTCGGCCCCGCCGAGCGCTTCGAGGGCGCGTTCACCATCGCCAACGCGCAGCTCGGCACCACCCGCAACGGCAAGCCCTACCTCCGGTGCCTGCTCAGCGACAAGACCGGCGAGCGGCCCGCGCGCAGGTGGTCCATCACCGAGGAGATGTTCAGCCGCCTGCCCACCGACGGCTTCGTCTGGGCCGAGGGCGACACCCAGCCCTTCCAGGGCGAGCTGCAGCTCATCGTCCAGAACATCGACCCCATCGAGCCCAGCGACAAGCAGCTGCAGGAGCTGCTGCCCACCAGCCAGCGCAACCTCGACGAGATGTTCGCCGAGGTCGTCGCCCTGCTCGAGACCCTCGAGCACCCCGCGATGCGCGCTCTCGCCCAGGCGTACCTCGACGATGAACTGCTGATGAACCAGTTCAAGCACGCGCCCGCCGCGAAGATGATGCACCACGCCTACATCGGCGGCCTGCTCGAGCACACGCTCACGCTGATGAACCTCGCCAATGTCATCTGCCCGATGTACCCGCGCATCAACCGCGACATCGTGCTGCTCGGCCTCTTCCTGCACGACCTCGGCAAGACGCGCGAGCTCACCTACGAGAAGGGCTTCGCCTACACCGACCGGGGCGAGCTGATCGGCCACATCGTGGAGGGCGCCATCATGCTCCACGACAAGGCCCAGCAGGCGATGATGACGAGCGGCCAGCGCATGCCCGAGAGCGCGGTGAATGTGCTCCAGCACATCATCCTCAGCCACCACGGCGTGCCCGAGTACGGCGCCGCGCGAATTCCCGCGACGCCCGAGGCCATCATGGTCAGCATCATCGACAACCTCGACGCCAAGACCACGATGGCGCTGGCGACCGCCCGCCCCGAGATCGAGCGCGCCTTCGACCTCGGCGGCAACTTCACCGAGAAGCACTGGGGCCTCGGCGTCAAGATCTTCCGCCCCGATCCCCT
>JBICHM010000067.1:0-5218 GCA_043101835.1 Phycisphaerales bacterium
CCGATTCCGGGGGCTTCTCCCGGGCGGCCCAGCAGCGGAGCCGTGCGTTGACCGCGACCCTCCCCGCGACGGACCCGACAATGGCCGACATCCGTCGGCGCGTGCTCGCCGGCGGATGTCGGCCATTGTCGGGTCCGTCGCGGGGAGGGTCGCGGTCAACGCACGGCTCCGCTGCTGGGCCGCCCGGGAGAAGCCCCCGGAATCGGCGGAGGGAAAAGGGAAGGAAGGCTAGGCGCATCCCACCCCTCGCGCCCCCCGGATGGGGCGCAACCGCCCCCACGACCGCCTCGGCCCGCACATCCGGACGCGCCCCGCCCACCTTTGCCAGACGCCCCAACTCCCCGATTCAGCCGGGTCCGTCCCGCGCCGATCAAGCGATCACCCAGAGCCGCGCGCGCCGGTGTGCGCGGCACGTCCGGGAACCGTCAAGACGGGGCCTGCCGCATGAGCGCGCATCACGAGAACGAGACGCCGCACGAGCACGACGCGCACGGCGAGCACAGCCACGACGAGGTCGTGGACGCCGTCAACGCCCTCCGCGGCCACCTGGCCGGCCTCGGGCGCGATGGCGACACCGACAGCGACAACGCCGGCGGGCGCGAGGAGTGGGAAGCCGCACTCGAGGCGCGCGAGCGCGTCGTCGCCGAGCGCGAGCAGGCCGTGTCGCGCGAACGCGCCGCCATGAAGTCGCACCGCCAGGAGCTCAAGGACGCGCAGCAGCAGATCCAGCAGGCCAGCGACGACCTGCTCGAGCGCGCCGCCTCGGTCAACCGCGACCGAGCCGAGATCGACCGCCTCAAGCAGGAGCAGGAGCAGGCCCTGCGTCAGCGCCGCGATGAGCTTGAAGCCGAGAGCAAGCGCCGGCGCGCCGATTTCGATCGGCGCCTCGAAGAGGAGTCCGCGCACCTCCGCGAACGCCTCGAAGAGGAGTTCACCGCCCGGAAGGAGACGCTTCGAGCCGAGATCGCCCGCCAGCGCGAAAGCCTCGAGGAGCTCGAACGCGACCTCGACGAGCGCGCCCGTGAGATCGACGCGCAAGCGCAACAGATCGAAGAGAACGCCCGCGCCCTCGATGCGCGCGAAAGCGAGCGCATCGGCGAGCTCGAAGCCGCCGTGCTCGACCGCGACCAGCGCCTCGACCGGGCGTCACGCGACGCCGAGGCGTTGCGCGTGCAGTTCGACACGCTGCGCCAGGAGGCCCAGGGCGCCGTCGATGCGCGCGCCGAGCTCGAGAGCCTGCGCGTCCGTCTCGACGACGCCGAGTCGCGCGAGGCCGAGCTGCACCGCGCCCTTGCCGAGGCGCGCGACGCCGCGGGCGCCGGCGAAGACCAGACCCGCTCGCTGCGCGACCAGATCGCGACGCGCGACCAGCGCATCGAGGAGCTCGAAGGCACCGTCGCCGAGGCGCGTGAGCACGCCGAGCTCGCCGAGGCGTTCCAGAACGACCTGAACGAGCGCGACGCCCGCATCGCGGAGCTCGACGCAGCCCTCGCCGAGGCGCGGGCGCAGGGTGAGGGCGCCGAATCGCTCCACGCCGAGATCGCCGATCGCGACGCGCGCCTCGCCGACGTCGAGCGCGCCCTGGAAGAGGCGCTCGCCGCCGGCGCCGCCTCCGACGAGCACGACGCCGAGCGCCTGGCCGCCCTCGAAGCCGAGATCGCCTCGCGCGACGAGCAGATCGCCGACCTGTCGTCGCGTCTCGAGGCGGCGCTGCAGGCGACCGGCGAAACGTCCGGCGTCGATCCCGCCGAGATCGAGAAGCGCGACCGGGCGATCGAGAAGCTCGTGGCTCGGCTCAAGCAGGCCGAGCAGGAGCGCGACGCCCTCGCCCAGAGCGCCGGCGACAGCGCCGATCACGCGGGCGCATTCCACGACGACCACCTCCAGCGCCGACGCGAGCGCCTGCTCGCCTACCGCCGGATGGTCGAGACCGAATCGAAGAAGATCAACCAGGCCAAGCGCGCGGTCGCCCAGCGCCACGCCGAGGCCGAGAAGGTGCTCCAGCACCGTCGCGCGATCGCCGAGATGCGCCAGCGCCTCGAGAAGACCGAGGCGCGCGTCGAGAAGCGGGCCAAGCGCTACAACGCCGCCCGTCTGGCGCTCATGCTCGTCGCCGCCCTCGCGGCCCTCGGATTCGGCGCCTGGCACGTCGCCAAGATGGTCCCCATGGACTACCTCGCACACGCCACCCTCCGCGCCGAACCGGTCGGCGCCGACAGCCTCACCGACGAGCAGCTCCAGGCGTGGCGCAAGTACGCCGGCGGCCTGGTCACCGACCCCCGCCTCGTCGAACTCGCCGCCGAACGCATGAAGCGCCGCGGACTCGAAGAGTTCGCCAGCGCCCCCGTGCTCGGCGCCAAGATGAACGACGACCTGGACTTCTCCTTCCCCAGCCCCGACTCCATGACCGTCACGCTCAAGGGGACCGGCGATCTGGCCACCCAGCGCGTGCTCGAAACCTACCTCGCCACCATGGTGTCCCTCGCCAACGATGCGCGCACGCAACGCGCCGACAGCGCCAACACCAACGTCGCCGCCATGCCGCGCGCAGAAGAGGCCCCGCTCGACCAGCAGCGCCTGCTCGTGACCGCCGGCGGCATCTGGGGCGTCGGCGCGCTGATCGTCATGACCTTCGGCATCTGGGGCGTCGGCGTCTTCAGCCGCATGAACGCGAGCGTGCACAAGGACGATGAGGCCGCCATGAAGGCCGCCTTCGAGTGGTCCGGCGCTGAAGCCGCCTGACCGCGACGCATTCCGACGCAAAACCAACAACGCCCCGGCCGAGTCGCCGGGGCGTTGTCGTTGGTCGGTGTGATGATTCTGCGAAGTCAGGCGCCGGCGCTGACCAGCAGCGGGCTGGCGCTCTGCGGCGCCACGATCGCCAGGGTCGAGCCCGGCGTCATCGCGAGGTTCTGGATCTGGTGCCCGCGCACGCCGCCGGTGTAGGCGAACTCGGCGATGGTCTCGACGACCTGACCGCTGGGATCGAGCACGGCGAGGCGATACGCGCCCTCGATCACGGGCATCTGGTTGCAGATGAGCCAGGCCATCCCGGTCTCGGCGTCGAGGTAGATCGACGCGGAGCCCGAGCGGATGTCGGCGTCGAATGACGCCGGCACGAAGGCCATCCGCGTGGTGTTCGGGTTGGTGAGCGCGTTGGCGAACTGCGAGCCGAGGTCCTTGGTGATCAGGGACGCGAGATCGCCGTCCTGCGACGCCGCCGCGGCGCGGCTCCACTCACGCTGCAGGCTGAAGCCCGCCGCCATAAGCACGACCGTGGCCGTCGCGAAACCAATGCACGCCGCCCGCCACAGCGGGCTGACGTTCCGGCGCAGCGCCACGCTCGCCGGCGCAAGCCGGGCGAGCACATCGGCGCCGTCCCGCGCCGTCACGCCGCGCATCGCATCGCGCACCGCGTAGACCACGCGAGCGCGCAACCCCGCGGCGGGCTCGACGTCCGGCAGCAACGCCTCGGCGTCCGCCAGACGGCCCTGTTCGCGCCGCACCTGACGCTGGACCGTCGCCGACGCCGCGCCGAAGGCGCGCTCAAACGCCTCCCGCTCCTGGTCGTCGAGCAGGCCCATCGCGTCGAGCGAGGCCATCTCAATCAGTTCTCGAGTCGTCATCACACCGGCTCCTCACCGCCAACCGCCTGCTCCCTCAGACGCACCATCGCGCGGCTCAGGGTTGACTTGATCGTCCCGATCGGACGATCCAGCTCCAATCCGATCTGCCGCAGTGTCTGGCCCCCGAGATACGCCCGGGTCAGAACCGCTCGCTGCAGCTCGGGAAGTCGCTCAATCCGCTTCATGAGCGCCTCGAAGCGCTCCGTATCTTCCACGTTCTGCAGGGGGCTCGCCGGCGCCTCGGTTGCGCCGCCCGCGGACCATTGTTCCTGCAGGGCATACGTCGCTTTCACACGCACGCGCGACCGGCGGAGTCGATCCACCAGGTATCGGCGGGTGATCAACACCACCCACGTCGACAGAGCCGCGCGGCTCGGGTCATATCGGTCCGCCGTGCGCCACAGCCGCACGAAGACCTCCTGCACGGCGTCCTCCGCATCCGTCTTCGACGGCAGCATCTGATATGCCATCCGATACACCAACGAGCCAAACCGGTCGTACAGCTCGCCCACGGCGGACTCGTCATTGGCCGCCACGCGCTGCATCAACTCGACATCTTGCACTGGCCGGCCGTCACTCACGGCCGCACCTCCCGGTCTGAGCCCATCGGCCCCGGTCAAACAAGCATTTGCGCCACAAGTATACGAGCCCCGGTCCCGCCGGGATCCACCCCAAAAGCCCCTTTTCGACCTGAACTTCCCCGGGGGCCGCAAGATTAACGTTTGGATTTCGTTTGGCATACTCGGGTTTTCACAAGTTCCGTCTTGTATCGCCGATGAAACTCCTGCTAGACTTTGGCGGAGACTGGGGGCCACCCGGGAGGGCTTCGGTGGCGCAACGCATCACTCCGCATCCAGGGTTCGCTGGTCGGCGCACAGCGCAGCGCGCAGGGTTCACGCTGCTCGATGTGCTCGTGGTGATCGTCGTGATCGCGCTGCTGATGGGGCTGCTTGCCCCGTCGCTCTCGCGCGTCACCGAATCTGCGCGACGCGTCGTGTGCGCCTCGAATCTCCACCAGGTCGGTCTCGGCCTTTCGATGTGGGTGAACGACCACGACGGCGCGCTGCCGCCGGTCGCCTTCGCCGATGACGGACGAACGACCGAGCCCGCGCGGCTCCTGCAGCTTGCGCACCTCGGCGAGTTCGAACAGGACTGGGACGGCCTCGGCATGCTCGTCGCCGGCGGCTACCTCACCGCGCCCTCGCTCTTCTACTGCCCGAGCCACGCCGGCGAGAACGAGTTCGACCGCTACGAGGCCGACTGGAACACCCCCGGCGACGAGATCGTCGTCAACTACCACTACCGCTGGCTTTCGGCGAGCAACCGCTTCCTCGACAGCCTGCACGACGATGTCACGCTCGTCACCGACGGCATCCGCACCCAGGCCGACTACAACCACGGCGCCGGCGCCAACATGCTCAAGGCCGACATGCGCGTCGTCTGGTTTGATGACGAGGACGAGCGCTTCGCCTCGCTCCTGCCCACATCGCTGACCGACGCGCGGGCCGCCGATGTACGCGCCCGCGCGCACAAGTCGGCCCACGATGTCGGCTCGGTACCCACGACCCACGACGACCTCGACAAGACCCCCA
>JBICHM010000068.1:0-11475 GCA_043101835.1 Phycisphaerales bacterium
GTGCTCTTCCGATCTCGCGAAGGGATCGACCTGATCGAGGCGATTCCGATCGAGCAGTACATCGGCGGCGTGCTGACCAGCGAGTTGTACGCCGGCTGGGGCGAGGCCACCTACGAGGCACAGGCGATCGCGGCCCGCTCCTACGCGCTGCACGAGCGGGGACGGCGCATCCGGCTGGGCGACCACTTCCACGTGGAGAGCACGACGCAGGACCAGGCCTACGCGGGCGATCGCGCGACGCCGCAGGCGAAGCGCGCCGCGGAGGCGACGCGCGGCACGGTGCTGACCTTCCGTGACCACATCCTGCGCGCGTACTACTCGTCCACCTGCGGCGGGCGGGCCGGCAGCGCGCGCGACACGTGGCCCGTCGGGCCGGGCTTCGGGTTCAACCTCGACGCGCCGATCCAGGCGCACGAACGCTCGTGCGCGTGTGAGTTCTCGCCGCGCTATCGCTGGTCGCTCGAACGCTCGCGTGACGAGCTGGCGCGCCGGTTCGCGGCCTGGGGCCGGGAGAACGGGCGACCGATCCGGCGCCTCGAATCGATCGGCTCGATCACGCCGGCGCGTCGGAACGCCGTGGGACGGCCGGCGTCATACACCGTGACCGACGAGAAGGGCGTGGCGTTCACGCTGTCGGCGGAGGAGCTGCGCCTCGCCTGCAACACCGGGGCGAGCGGCGCTCCGGAGATCACGGCGCAGACGCGCGTGCTCAGCGGGGACCTCGTGTTCGTCCTCAGGGGCGACACGGCGACGATCGAGGGGCGCGGGTTCGGCCACGGCGTGGGGATGTGTCAGTTCGGCGCCGAAGGGATGTCCCGACAGGGCCGGACGGCGCGCGACATCGTGCTGCACTACTACCGCGGCGCGTCGCTCGAACGGGCGTACTGATACGTCGTGCGAGTTGGGGGCCCGCCGGTCAGCGCCCGAGCAGGCTGAACCGCTCGGGGGTGCGCGGCACGAGCATGACCACCGCGCGGAGGGGCTCGTCGCCCAGTCGGCCAGAGAGCGACGTCAGCAGCGCCTCGCCGGGGGTCGGCAGCGCGGGCGCCGGCGGACCGGCGATCTCGCCCCAGTCGAACCAGTGGCGGTTCGACATCGCGCCCGCGCTCGTCCAGGCGCGCGACGGATCCTCCGGCACGATGAGGTAGGCGTAGCCGGGGTCGAGGGCGGTGTTGACGGTCAGTTCGGTAAAGACCGCGCCCGCGTTCTCGGGGGCGATGCGGCGCATCCCGGCGAAGGCGTCGAGGCTCACCCCCGGCGCGCTCGCGGCATGCTGGAGCGTCAGATCGACGCGAAGGCGCGGGCCCGTGGCGGTCGGCGCGGTCCAGGCACGCGCAAGCAGTCGCATGCGCCCGTCGGGCATCTCGATACGCGTGCCGCCGATGAGCAGCCCGGTCTCGGCGCCGACGCGATCCCCCTGCAGCAGTTCGGTCCATCGCGGGATCTGCCCGAGCCACTGGCGATCGACGCGCCCGAGGACGGGCATCGCGCGGCGCAGGCCGGGGATGTCGGCGAGGGGAACTCGCACCATACGCAGGCCGTGCTCGCGCCAGGCCTCCACCGCGTCGCCTTCGATCGGGGACGGCTGGGCGAGGTAGGGCGCGAGCGCCCGGGCCACGGCGTCGTCCTGCTCGGCGACGACCCACCAGCGGAGTTCAAGCCCGTCATCGCCGCCGACGACGGCGGGCGAGAAGATGTCGTCGTCGAGCATGTCGGGCGACATGGCGACAGGCGCCGGGCGTTTCCACCACGCGCAGCCGCCCAGCGTCGCGACGGCGCAGCCGGCGGCGGCGAGCATGGCGAGGGTGCGGGCGGTGCGTCGGGCCATCGGGCGGGTGCTCCTCCGGGAGGCGGCAGCGTACCGGGAATCGGGGCAGCCTCGCCACCCCGAACAGCGGGCTGACTGCGCCCCCCTGCTTTCGGGAGGCTATACGGCGGGATCGAACTCGTTGATCCGGTCGATCAGGCGCCGGACCACGCCGAACTTGCGCCGGTTGTGGTGGAAGCAGATGCGCGGGAGGTCGAGGTGGTCCTCTTCGAGGTCGTAGGGGCCCCGCTGGACGATGCGTCCGTCGCGGACGAGTTCATCGGCGAACTCGTCGTGGAGGGCCGCGACGTCCTCGTCGCGCAGGCGGTGGCGGAGACGGATGATCAGGTCGTCGCGGACATAGCGCGACGAGTGGTAGTTGCGGTAGAAGCGCTCGACATGGTCGGCGGCGTCGGCGGGGTTCTCGGCGATGTGGAAGAGGTCGATGTCCTCGGGGCTGATGAAGCCGTAGTTGAGCAGCGACCGTTCGATGTAGTTGATCCAGTGGCGCCAGTAGTCGCCGTTCTCGCCTTCGACGAGGACGATGGGGATCATGGACGACTTGCCGGTCTGGATGAGCGTGAGGACTTCGAAGATCTCGTCCTGCGTGCCGAAGCCGCCCGGGAAGGCGGCGACCGCTTCGCTCTGGCTCACGAAGATGAGCTTGCGCGTGAAGAAGTACTTGAAGGTGATGAGCTTCGGATCGCCGGCGATCACCGTGTTGGCGGTGGTCTCGAATGGCAGTCGGATGGCGAGGCCGAAGGACGACTCGCGCCCCGGGCCTTCGTGTCCGGCCTTCATGATGCCGTCGCCGGCGCCGGTGATCACGGCCCACCGCCGGTCGGCCATGATGCGGCTGAACTCGATCGCGGCGGCGTAGTCGGGATGGTCGGGCGGGGTGCGCGCCGAGCCGAAGATGCTGATCCGCTTGAGGTCGGGGTACCGCGCGAAGACGCGATAGGCGTGGCGCAGCTCGCGCATCGCGGCGGACATGAGCTTCAACTCGCCGCGATCGCGCTGGTCGGTCACGAGCTTGAGCGCGGTGACCATGAGTTCGCGGATGAAGCGGTTGTTGCCGTGCCCGGCCTCGCCGCCGGCTTCGACGATGAGACGCTCGAGCTGCTCGACGAACTCGGGTTCGTTGAGGCGGGTGGCGCCGAGCGCGGGCTGTTGCGTATCGCCGGAGCGCGAGGCGGCGCCCTGCTCGGCGCGGAGGTTGGCCTGTTCTGGGGCTTCGTTGGTCATCTGTTGAGCGGAACCGTTGGCGTGGTGCGGTCGCGCCGGGACTCGCCCCGGCGTGAATCCCCCACCATACCCGCTTCGGAGCGGGTTGCGCCGAGCGCGCCCTCCAGCACCCGGCCGGCGCTGGGCAGCGGCTGGGCGCGGAACCTGGGGTCGGCGAGCGTGCCGGTGACGCGGGCGGCGATCAGCTCGTTCCGCACGGCGTCGACGAGGTTGCTCAGCAGCGGGACGCGCCGCTTGCCGCGGCTTGTGAAGATCAGGTCAACACTCGCGTCGTCGAGCGTGAGGCGCCCCTGGCCCTGCACACGGATCGAAGGGGATTCCGCCGCCATGCGTTCGATGGAGACGAGGTCCTGCTGCATGGAGAACTCGACGACGCCGTAGTCGAGCTCCTCGCCGCGCGGGGCCTGGAGGTTGGTCAGTTCGATGACGCCGAGCAGGAAGGGCAGGCTGACGAGTTCGCCGCCCTCGGCGACCATGATGCCGCGCCCGATGCGGGAGGCGGGATCGTCGAGGCGCCCGGTGAGAAACAGCTGCCCGCTAACGGCGCCGCGCTGCGGTGTGGGGCCAGGCGGCAGCCCGGTCTCGCTGGCGAGCGAGGCGACGAGCATGCCAAGGTCGACACCGGCGAGTCGGAGGTCGGCGTCGTAGCGTCCTGCGCGCGGGCCGGCGCCGACATCGATGTGCCCGGCGAGGCGCCCGCCGACGGCGTCGGCGGAGAAGTCCTCGACGACGAACGCCTGGTCGCCGTCGCCGGTGCGCAGATGGGCGCGCGCATCGGAGAGCGCAAGGCCGAGGGCGTGGAGCGAATCGAGCGCGACATCGATATCGATGCCCGGGCGCTCGCGCCGGGGCGACCAGTCGATCGCCAGGGCCGCCTGCCCGATGGCGCGATCGACGTCGACACCGGCGAAGAACGCGGCGTCGGTGACGGTGAGTTGCGCCGTGACCGCGCCCTCCACCTGCTCGAGATCGCCCGCCGGCGCGACAGCGCGGATGCGTCCATCGCGGACGGCCCAGGGGCCGTCGACACGAAAATCGATGGCGTCCAGCGCGCCGGTGGCCTCGGCGGGCAGGAGCGCGAGCAGCGGGCGGGGCCACCCCATCGCGTCCGCGCCGAATGACAGGTCGAGTTCCAGGTCCTCGTGGGCGGTCCACGCGCCGGCGATATCCACGCTCCAGTCCTCGGCGATGAGGCGCAGGTCGCGGAGGCGCCCGCCGCCTGGCGCAAACTCGATGCGCCCGTCGACATGTTCCACATCGATATACGCCTCACCGGCGTCAAAGGCGATGGCGGATGGCTCGACCCAACCTTCGACGCTCCGCGCGCCGCCGCCGGTGCGCCGGAGGCGGGCCGCCCCCGAGATGGCGCCGCGCACGCGGCGCTCCTCGAGCGTGTCGGCGAGCGCGTCTCCGATCTGCCGTCGCGCAAACGCCCGCGCGGCGCGCGATTCGAGGCGCGCATCGGTGAGCGTGACCGTCAGGTCTTCATCGCCGGCGCCGGAAAGGTCAAGGAAGCCGTCGAGCATGGCGCGTCCGGCGGGCTGCGCATCGAAGAGCAGCGAACCGGCGAAGCGGTCGAGACGGGCGATGCCTTCGGAGAGGTCGATCACCGCCCTGCCGGAGCTGCGCTGCATGGTGAGGCGCCCGCCGAGGGTGTTGAAGCCGAGCCACCGGCCGTCCTCGAGGGCGAGTTCGGCGCGGGTCTCGGCGCCTTCGGCGGACACAACGACCAGCGAGGCGTCCACGACGCCGGAGGGGTCGCGCTCGGCGCGCACGCCGCGGAGCGCATCGGCGGCGTCGGGCGAGAACACCGAGACGATGCGCTCGACCGGCGCGCCGAGCGGAAGGCCGTCGACCGTCACCGCCACTTCGACCGATGGCGATTCGTCGGCAAAGCTCCCTTCGATGAGCATCTGCAGCGGCGCCGGGCGGGCCGGCGACATCTGTCCGTCGCCTGAGGGCGGGGCGACAAAGCCACTGACGGGCCCGATGCGGAAGGAATCGCCATCGACGACCGCCTCGCCCGCGAGGCCGGTGAGCAGCGCCGGCGCGTCGGGCGACGGCGCGGCGGCGAGATTGCGGAACGCCACCGTCGCGCCGAGTGATGCGCCCTCCGGAGCCGCCGGATCGAGCCGGATTGCGGCGTCGAGCTCGCCCGAGAGGCCGAGCCCTTCGAGCAGTCGCGCGGGCGTTGTGACAAGCCCGCTGCCAAGGGCGATCGGCGATTCGGGCAGCACATCACGCAGGAGCGCATCGATGGGCAGGCTCTGGAGCCGGACATCGACATCGGGCGCGAGGTCTTCGTCGAGCGCGACGACGATCCGGCCCGACCCGGCGCCGCCGGTGAGGCCGCGCAAGCCAACGCTTTCGATGAGCGCCTCGTCGCGGATGACCACGCGCAGCGGATCGGCGATGAGCGGGTACGGAAACTCGCCGGGCAACAGGGAGGCCTTCGGCACATTGACGACGATGTCGTAGTCGAACTCGCCGATCGCGCCGGGGGGGCGCGAGATGCGGATGTCGGCCGAGCCGACGCCGCCCGGTTCGAAGACCGGCACGCGCAGGCGCCGGCCGAGGGCGTCGATCTCGCGTTCGAGCGCGAGGCGCTGGCTGGTTCGGAGGCTGGTGTCGTCGCGGAGCTGCGCCGCGAGGCCGGCGATCTGCGCGGCGATGTCGTCGCGATCGGCGGCGCTCTGCAGCAGGCCGTCGGCGCGGAGGCGGTCGTAGGCGCCGCGATCGATGAGCCCGTCGATGATGGGGCGCCAGTCGTCGGGCATGGCGCTGGCGAGGACATCGTCAACCGGGGTGTCGACGGAGTTGATGCGTATGTCGAGCCCAGCCGCGGCGTCGTACCCGACGATCTCGCCCTCGGCGGTGACGAAGGCGCCGCTGGCGCCGAATCCCCGAAGGTTGCGCAGCTGCATGCCGGTGGTGTCGAAGAGCACTTCGCCGCTGATGTCGCGGATCGGATAGGGGAAATCGGCGTAGGCCATCTGGCCGTCGTCAAAGGTGACGCGCCCCGTGACGGCGATGTCGCCGACATTGCCGGCGTCGCCGACGGCGCGGTGGATCTGCACCTGCCCGCGCACGAGCGCCTGGGGGCCGAGGAACAGCGCGATGATCTCCTGCGCCTCGGGCGGGGCGAAGAGCGCGGCGCGCGTGCCCTCACGGAAGAAAAAGGGCTCGATGTTCACCGTCGCGTCGAAGGGAAAGGCGCCTTCGACATCGAAGCCTTCGGTGGCGAGTTCGACGCGGAGGTCAACATCCTCGACGCGTCCGGCCAGGTCGGCGCGCAGGCCGGAGCGGTCGAAGCGGATGAACCCGTCCACGCCCTGCATGCGGAGGGTGTCGGGCCCGGTGTCGGCGCTGATTGCGATGGGCGCGGGCGTGGTGAGGTTCACGCCGGCGAGTTCTAACTCGGCCTCGACGCCGGCGCCGGGGCTGTAGTGGAACTCGGTGCGCGGGGCGAGACCTTCGATGGCCAGGCGGCTCCAGAGTTCGCGAACTCGTGAGGGCGCGGCTCGGGGATCGAAGTTCGAGAGGTCGAGGTTTCGCATCGTCAGCGACGCCGTGGATCGCTCGAGATCGATCGCGCCGGTGAAGAGCATCGCGGGTCGCTGCTGGTTGGTGAGTTCGGTGAGCGTCAGTTCGTAGACTGGCTCGCCGGGGGCGGGCGGCTCGAGCACACCCTCGACGCGGAGTTGGGCGAGGGGCGTGTACTGGTCGCCGAGGTGCTCGCCGAACTCGAGCGCGCCTTCGACGATGCGCAGCGCCGGCGGCGCAACGGCGCCGACGCCGGCGGCGGGGTCGGCGCCCGTCGTGTGGCGCACGATGGGGTCGATGTTGAGCCCGCCGGTGGTGACGTTCTGGCTGAGGCGGATGACGGGGCGGACGGCTTCGATGTCGCTGACGGCGCTCGGCCCGGCGCCGGCCACGAGCGTGGCGAAGTTGACTTGCGCGGTGAGGCTCTCGGCGGTGAAGACGGCGCCGGCCTCCCCCGCGACACCCGGGGCGCGCCAGACGGGATCCTCGATGCGCACCTCGCCGCCGAGCGTCGCGAAGAATCGGCCCTGTGTGAACTCGACGCCGAGCGCCTTCTCGATGCGTGGTTTGAGGACCGACCGGAGGATCGCGTGGCGCCCGATCGTGACACCGGCGCCGCCGATGATGAGGAGCACGAGCAGGACGACGAAGACCTGCAGCATGTGGCGGCGCACGCGTCGCAGGCGGACGCGCTCGCGTCGCTCGGCGCGCTGCCTGCGTCGCTCGCTGGTGCCCCGACGCGGCTTGGGGGCTTTGGGTGTGGCGGGGTCGTTGGGCATGGTCCTGCGCGCGGCGGCGCCGCACGCAGAGGGTACCGCCCGCGGCGTGGTCGGGTTCGCGCCCCGGCGTCGGCGCGAGGGCGTACACTCCCGGCGACAACTTGCGCTCGTAGCTCAGAAGGATAGAGCAGCGGTTTCCTTCGAAAGAGGGGCCCGGCGCGGCGACGCGCCGAGGCGAACCGGGTGAACTCGGGGAAGCCCACCCCGGCGCGCAGGCGCCGGACGGGTGATCCCGAGCCGAGCCGCCGGCGGGGCGTGGTGCGGGTCGACAGACTCCGGTCCACTGTCCGGCGGAAGGTGTAGAGGCCAGCGGGTGAGCCGCCCCGGCGATACCCCCGCGTAGGCGCGCGACGGCGCGCGTCGAAGCGCCCGGCGCCCAGCGCGCGATCAGCGCGCGGGGCGAAGAGATGGTCCGGTCCGGCGGGAAACCGTCGGGTGTCCGAAACCGCAGGTCGGAGGTTCGAGTCCTCCCGGGCGCATTTCCGCGGCGCGCACCGGTGCGCCGCCCGCGCGCGGGGTCGCCACGCGCGGCAGATCCACTGTGGAGGTTCCCATGTCCAACCACGAGCATGACTCGTTCGATATCCATGCGCTGCGCCGCTCGCTTCGGCGCTGGCGACTCACGACAACTACCCTCGCTTGCGCGATAGTCGCGACGGTCGGCGTCGGCATGGCGCAGCACAGCGGCGAGCCCACGGTCGTCGGCTTCGGTGTGAGCGACCAGCCAAGCGGGCGCATTGACGACACCTTCTACCGGCTGCTCTCTGACGGCACGATCGAGGAGCTCGACACCTCGACTGCGGAGCCGTCGTGGGGCCCGGCGCAAGGGCTGTCGCGCATCCGCGACTGAGCGGCGTTTCGATTCGGATGGTTCTCGGACGCTCCTGGGGCCTTCCAGCCGCGCAGGTCGGCGCAGATTCACACGATCCTCGCGGTCGGGACCGATCGGGCTGATCGCGCGCCGGCGTTGGGTCGAGTGAGGGACCGGCGTGCGATTGCGCGTGCGCCGTCGCAGCAGCACCGAGGAGACCATCCATGCGCAGCAGCACCCGATTCGTCCCCGTGTTCGCCATCGTCCTGGCTGCCGGCCTCGCGGCGACCGCCGTCGCCGAGCCGCCCAAGCCTCCGGCGCCGGTCGAGCCGAAGCAGAAGTCCTTTGAGCAGCCTGAGCAGCAGTCACAGAATGAGGGCGCGGCTCCGTCGGAGCAGCCCTTCGAGAAGTCGTCGCAGTCGGCGCCAATCGCGCCGTCGCCCGACTCCGCCGTCCGCCCCGTGCCGGTCGCGGCCGAGTCGATGGAGCTCGAAAACGAGGAATCCGACGAGACTCCGGTCTCCGTGAAGACCAACGCCGCGAAGGCCAACGCGACGCCCGAGCCCTTCGAGACCGAGGAGGAGTTCGTCCCCGCGCGTCCGTTCAACAACCCGCTCGCCGCCTTCGACAAGGACGGCAACGGCTGGCTGACGATGCGCGAGCGCAAGGCGGCCCGTCAGGGCCTGCGCCTGAGCCGCATGGCGCTGATGACGGCGATCGACACCGATGGAGATCTCTCGATCAGCGATGCCGAGTGGGCGGAGTTCAGCGCGACCTTCGGCGAGGGCGACGACGACTGGTTCCTCCGCCGGCGCGAGATCTTCCGCGACTTCGACGGCAACTTCGACGGCGGCCTGAACCGCAAGGAGCTCAAGCGCGCCAACCGCGAGCTGCAGGAGCGCCGTCTCGACTTCGTGATGCAGTTCGATGAGAACTCCGATGGCGAGCTCTCCGAGTTCGAGCTGGCCGTCGCGAAGAACTTCGTCGAGCGTCGGCGCGAGTGGTTCTTCGCCCACTGGGACCGCGACGAGGACGGCACGCTCGACGAGACCGAGCGCCGCAACTCGATCGCCGTCTTCGCGAGCGCCAGCAACAAGTAAGCCCGGTCAACAGATCGATGTTCGTGGCGACGCCCCGTGCCTTGTGCGCGGGGCGTCGTTGTTTGGACAGGAGACGAGGGGGGCAATCTCCCGATCGCGGTTCAGACGTGCTTCGCTGCGGCGCCGATGGCTTCCCAGGCCTCGCGGACATGCTGCTCACGCGTGCCCGCGGCGCCGATGGCGAGACGGAGGGTCAGGCGGGGCGCACCGGTGAGGCCGCCCGCATCATCAAGGGCGGGCAGCGTCGTGTGGGTGAGGAAAAGTCGACCGCTGTCGTTCACGGCGTCCATGAGGGCGCGGTTGCGCCGGTCGGCCTCGACGCTGTCGGCGGCGCGCAGGCGAAAGCAGACGAGGCTGGTGGTGCGCGGCGCCGCGAGTTCGAAGCGGTCGTCGCCGGTGATTTGCGCCTCGAACCACTGCGCGAGGCGCACATGCTCGCGGATGTATGCGCGCAGCCCCTCGGCGCCGTAGTGGCGCAGCACGAACCAGAGCTTGAGCGCGCGGAAGCGCCTGCCGAGGGGCACATGCCAGTCGCGGTAGTCGATGACGGCGCCGGCGTCGCTCGCCTGGTTGCGGAGGTATTCGGGGGTAATCGCCATGCTCTCGATGAGCGGGCGTCGGTCGCGCAGCCAGAGCGTGGAACAGTCGAAGTTCGTCAGCAGCCACTTGTGCGGGTTGGTGTTGACGCTGTCGGCGAGCTCGGCGCCGTCGAGCATCCATCGGTGCTCGGGGCAGATCGCGGCGACACCAGCGAACGCGGCGTCGATGTGCAGCCAGCAGCCGGCGTCGCGGCAGACCTCCCCCACCGCGCGCACCGGGTCCACCGCCGTGCTGCTGGTCGTGCCGACGGTGGCGCAGACGAAGGCGGGCGCGTAGCCCGCTTCGAGATCGGCCTCGATCATGGCGCGCAGCGTCTCCGGGCGCATGGCGAGGCGATCGTCAACGGGAACGAGGCGGACGCGCTCGCGCCCGACGCCGCAGAGCCCCGCGGCCTTGACGACCGATGAATGCGCCTGTTCGCTCGTGTAGACCACCGGGGCACATCCGGGGTGCGTGGTCGCGGCGCGGTCGCGCGCGGCGATCATGCAGGCGAGCACTGCTTCGCTGGCGGTGCCCTGAATGACGCCCCCGCCGACGCCGTTCCTGCTCGTGAAGACCTCCGGCAGGCCGAGCAGGTCGGCGAGCCAGTCGAGGGTGACGGTCTCGATTTCGGTGCAGGCGGGGCTGGTGGACCAGAGCATGCCCTGCACGCCGAGGCCGCTGGCGAGCAGGTCGCCGAGGATCGCCGGCCCGCTGGCGTTGGCAGGGAAGTAGGCGAAGAAGCGCGGATGCTGCCAGTGGGTGAGGCCGGGGAGCACAATGCGCTCGAGGTCGGCGAAGATCGCGTCCCAGCCGTCGGGTGTTTCGGGGGCGCGATCGGGCAGCAACGACGCGACCTCGCCGGGCTGCGCGCCGGATCGCACGGGGAAGGACTCGACGCGGCGCATGTACTCGGCGATCCAGTCCACCATGCGGTGGCCGAGCGTGCGGAACTCGTCGGGCGTCATATGAGACGGCGTCTTGAAGTCGTCGGGCATGAGTCTATCCGAGTCGGTCGCCAGGGCGGACGCCCTCGTGCGCATCGGGCGCAATGAGCACGACGGGGCCGGCGCCACCGGCAGCGTACACGCCGAGCGTCAGGCACTCGCTGCGGTAGCCGGCGACGCGCCGGGGCGGGAAGTTGACGACGGCGAGGACGAGGCGACCGACGAGCGCAGCGGGATCGGGGTACGCCTCGGTGATCTGCGCGCTCGACTGCTTCACGCCGAGGGCGTCGCCGAAATCGATGCACATGCGGTAGGCCGGCTTGCGGGCGCCCTCGAGGGGCGCGGCGTCGAGGATGCGCCCGACCCGGATGTCGAGGCGCGCAAAGTCGTCGATCGATGCCTCGCCCGACGACTCGCCGGGCGCGCTCACGCCGGGAGCTCCTCGAGCGCTGCGGCCACCTCACCCATGAGGCGCTCGACGGTCGGCGCCGTGAAATCGAGCTCGATGTCGGCGGCCCGGAACAGCTCGGGCAGCGGGCGCGACCCGCCGAGCGCAAGGGCGCGCTTGTAGCCGGCGAGGGCGGCGGCCAGGCCGTCGCGACGCGCGACGCCCCAGAGCTGCAGCGCCCCGAGCTGCGCGATGGCGTACTCGATGTAGTAGAAC
>JBICHM010000069.1:0-4114 GCA_043101835.1 Phycisphaerales bacterium
GCTGATCGCCTTGATGAGCGTGTACGCCGCACGAAGCGGGATGCCGCCCAGCTCGTGGACGATCTGCATCACCTGCTCCTGGTACACCATCACGCCGTAGGTCTCGGCGGTGAACTTCTCGACGATCGGGTGGCTCCTGGGCACCTCCTCGTGGCCGTGCTTGCGCCGGTTGTAGTCGGGGATGAGGTCCATCGGCCCCGGGCGGAAGAGCGCGTTCGCGGCGATGAGATCTTCCAGCCGGTCGGGCTTCATCTCGACGAGCAGCCGGCGCATGCCGCCGGATTCGAACTGAAACACGCCCGTCGTGTCCGCACGCTGGAACAGCTCGAACACCCTGGCATCGTCGAAGGCAAGACGCTCGAGGTCGAGCGGGTCGCCGGCGCGATCGGCCTCCCAGCCGACAGCGGCGCGGATCGCCTCCGGCGGCAGCGTGTCCTCGATGATCTGCTTGCACCGCTCGATGACGCTGAGCGTGCGCAGGCCGAGGAAGTCCATCTTCAGCAGGCCGATCTTCTCGCAGGTCGGGCCGTCCCACTGCGTGATGACATCCTCGCTGGTGGACTGCTTGTAGAGCGGGACGATCTCTTCGAGCGGGCGCGTCGCGACGATCACGCCGGCGGCGTGCACGCTCGCGTGGCGGGCCTGGCCCTCCAGCGTGCGCGCCGTGTCGATGAGCGTGCGCACGCGCGCATCCTCGTCGTAGAGCTTCTGGAGATCCGGCTCCTGCTCGAGCGCCGCGTCGAGCGTGATGTGCAGCGCCTCGGGCACCAGCTTGGCGATTCGATCGACCTCCGGCAGCGCCAGGTCGTGCACGCGCCCGACATCGCGGATCGCGGCCCGCGCCTTCAGCGTTCCGAAGGTGATGATCTGCGCGACGTGCCCGTACTTCTCGCGCACGAAGTTGATGACATCCGCCCGGCCGTCCTGGCAGAGGTCGATATCGATATCGGGATACTCGGCGCGGTCGGGGTCCGTGAAGCGCTCGAAGAGCAGCCCGTACCGCACCGGGCAGGCGTTCGAAAGACCGAGCAGGTACCCGACCATCGTGCCGACGCCCGAGCCACGGGCGTTCGCCGGGATGCCGCGCTGGCGCCCCCAGTTCACGAAGTCCCACACGATCAGGAAGTACGCCGAGATGTGCTTATCGGCGAGGATGCCGAGCTCGCGATCGAGGCGCGCGCGGATGGCCGCCATTTCAGTGCGGCGCGCTTCGTCGGTCGGCGCCTTCGCTTTCGGCGCGAAGTCCGGCCCGTAGCGCCAGATCAGCCCCGCCTCGCAGAGTTCGCGCAGCGCGGCGTCGCACTGGGCCTTCAGGTCGTCGGCCGAGAGCTTCTCTCTCGCCTGGTCAAAGGGCTCCACCGCGTACTCGGCGCAATACTCGGTGAACCACGCCGTGAGATCCGCCTCGCCGGCGTACTTCTTCGGCTTCTTCGGGCGGACGACCTTCACCACCGGCGCGTGGTTCGCGTACTCGAGCGTCACATCGCAGCGCTCGCCGACCTCCACCGTGTTGTCGCAGGCGATGCGCCCCGTCTCGCCGTAGGCGCCCTCGAAGGCCTCGCGCATCTCCTGCGGCGACTTCACATACAGCTCGGTCGGATAGGTCATCCGATCCTGGTCGCTCTTGAGCTTGCCCGTCGAGATGCAGATCAACGTGTCGTGCGCATCGTGGTCCTCAGCCCTGAGGAAATGCGCATCGTTCGTCGCGATCAGCGGCGCCCCCACCGTCTCCGCCAGGCGGATCAGGTGCGGGTTGATGACATTCTGCTCGTGGATGTGGTGCTGCAGCTCGACGAAGAACCGCGCGCCCTTCGGCCCCGGGCTGAACACTTTCTGGTGCCACTTCGCGACGGCGACCGCAGTCTCCCAGTGCCCGTCCGACCCCGACTTCTCGTACTCGACGAGGTGGTGCGCCAGCTCGCTGCCCAGGTGCCCGTTGATCGCGATCAGCCCGTCGCCCCACTGCTCGAGCAGCTCGCGGTCGATCCGCGGCTTGTAATAGAACCCTTCGAGATACGCCCGGCTCGCCAGCCGCATCAGGTTCCGCCAGCCGTCCTCGTTCTCGGCGAGCAGCACGAGGTGGAACCCGCCGTCCATCACGCCCGTGTGCGTGCGGTCGTGCCGGTCCCGCGGCGCCACATACGCCTCGCACCCGAGAATGGGCTTCACCCCCGCCGCGCGAGCCTTCTCATAGAACGAGATCGCGCCGAAGAGGTTGCCGTGGTCGGTCACACCGACCGCGTCCATCCCCAGTTCCTTCACGCGCGCGACGAGCCGATCGACCCGGTTCCCGCCGTCGAGCAGCGAGTACTCCGTGTGCAGATGGAGGTGAACGAACTGGCGATCCCGGGGGATCGCGACCGGTTCTGGTGCCTCCTGCTGTCCCTTCGGCCTGCCCGCCATGGCGCCGCCCTTCATGCTGTCCTGCGTGTCGATCGAGCCCAACACCCGAGGATACACGCCCCGTCCATCGCCCTGATCGGGTGGACAGGAAATCCACGAATCAGCCGCGCGAAAGCGCCGCGACCGGCCTCCCTAGGATGCTCCCATGCCCCCCGCGCCCGACAGCGACGCCTTCCGCGAGGCCTTTCGCCAGCCCGGCGTGCAGTTCTCGCGCGTGCGAACGGTCGTCACGGGCCAGTCCAACCCGTTCCTGCGGTTGCTCGCCGTCCTCTTCCTGCTGCTCGCGGCGGCCTTCGTGCTCGTCGTCCTGCTGCCGATCGCCATCCTCTTCGCGATCGTGCTCTTCCTGTGGGGCCTGCTCGCCGGCCTCCTGGGCAGCTTGCGCCGTCGTCTTGAAGGCACGGGCGCCGTCAGCACACGCGAGGGACGGAAGAATGTGCGCGTGATCCGGCGGTGAGCGCGCCCTCGCCGGAAGCCTGCTCTGCCGAGCGACGCGAGAAAGAGCAGGATCGGGCGCGGAACGATCCGGACCTTCGCTGCGCTCAGATCCGGCTTCCGGTCACCCCGTCGCCTCCACCCACTTCCCCCGCAGCGCCCGCGTCAACTCCCCCGGAGCCCCCGACCCGATCGCCTTCCCCTCCACCTGCACCACCGGCAGCACGCCCCAGGAGGAGTTCGTCAGGAACACCTCATCGGCGTCGAGCAGGTCTTCGAGGGCGAGCATCTTGCGCGCCGTGCCGACACCCATCGCGTCGGCGGCCTCCATGACGAAGGCGCGCGTGATCCCCGGCAGCACCGGCGCCGCCATGGCGCCGCCGGCCTCCTCGCCCTGGGCGATCGGCGTCGCGAGCGCCCCGTCGCGCACGAGGAACACGTTGCTCACCGCGCCGCCGGCGAGGTGATTCGTCACCTGCAGCACGATCGTCTCGGCCGCGCCGGCGCTCGAGGCCGTCTGCAACGCCCGGAGGCGACGCCAGTAGTTGAGCGTCTTGTGGCCTTCGAAGGGATCGAGCGGGTTGACGCGCAGGTCGCTGACGGTCACGCCGACGCCGCGCTCGAACATGGCTTCGGGGTACGGCGTCGCCGGCTGCGCGACGATGAGGATCGTCGGCGTGTGGTCGCTCGCGCCCGAGGCGGCGAGCATGTTCAGGTCACCGCCGGTGACGGTCAGTCGGATGCGCGCCCGCTCGAGCCCCGCCTTCTCGGCGACGCGGCGCACCGCCTCGCGCAGCGGATTGAACTTCAGTGAATCGCTCAGCCCGAGCGTGCGCGCCGATCGGATGAGCCGGTCGAGGTGGTCATCGAGCCGGAAGACGGCGCTCCCGCGCGCCCCCATCGTCTCGAAAAGACCCACGGCGTGCTGGAAACCCGCATCGAAGGCGCCGATGCGCGCGCTGTCGCGCTCCACAAACTCCCCGTTCAGCCACACGCAGCCCTGCGCCATCAGCCCGCCGCCCCGCTTGCGCCCTGCGCCGTCGCGCCCGAGGCGTCGAGCACCGCGTACACCTCGAGCAGCAGCCAGAAGAAGAACTGCAGCCCGGCGACGATGCCGACGACCTGGTGCGTCGTCCTGAACATCCGCCACACCACAAGGTCGACGGCAACAAGCGCCGCGCGGCCGCGCTGCTCGGCGTGGGTCGTCGCACCCTCTACCGCTGGCTGGACGACGACTGACCGGCTTCGTTCAGCCGGGGTTGAACTGCACCGTGTC
>JBICHM010000070.1:0-7522 GCA_043101835.1 Phycisphaerales bacterium
GCCAGACGCCCCGCCCACGCCCGCGCCCACCGCCATCGCCGCGAGCGCGCCCAGCGCGATCGCCACCGCCGGCGGCAGGCCGCCCGCCGCCTGCATCACCACCGCCGCGACGACGCCCGTGAGCGCGACCAGCGACCCCACCGAGAGATCGATGCCCCCCGTGATGATGATCGCCGTCATCCCGAAGGCGATCGTGCCCTCAAAGGACACCTGGCGCACCACGTTGACGAGATTGTCGGCGCGGAGGAATCGCCCGTCGGTGAGGAAGGCGGCGCCAATCACCAGCAGCGCGAGGATGATCGGCATCCGCGCCGAGAGGGCAGTCCGCCACGCGCGAGCCGCAGGCGCACGGGTCACGCGACCCGCCCCCCCACCGCAAGTCGCATCACATCCTCCTGCGTCACCGTGCGATCCATGTTCGCCAGCGTACCGACGAGGCGCCCCTCGCGCATCACGCCGATGCGGTCGCCGAGGGCCAGGACCTCGGGCAGGTCGCTGGAGATCACCAGCACCGCCCCGCCGCGCGCGACGATGGCGTCGATCAGCACGTGGATCTCCCCCTTGGCGCCGACATCGACGCCGCGCGTCGGCTCATCGAAGATGTACACCGGGTAGTCGCGCAGCAGCCAGCGCGCGATCAGCGCCTTCTGCTGGTTGCCGCCCGACAGCGTGCGCGCCTCGGCCTCCGGCCCCGCGGCGCGGATCGCGCGCTCGGCCAGCAGGCGGCGCGCGATCGCCCGCTCGCGCCGCACGCTGAGCACGCCGCCCCACGACGCGCTCGACCGCTCCGCCAGCAGCAGGTTCTCCCGCAGCGGACGGAAGAGCAGCAGTCCCTCCCGCTTTCGATCCTCTGGGATCATCGCCACACCTGCGCGCTGCGCCGCCCGCGGCGTGCGGAACGGGCCCGCCGTGTCGCCGATGAGCACGGCTCCCGCAGCCACCGGCGCCGCGCCGAAGATCGCCCGCGCCACCGAGCTGCGCCCCGACCCCACCAGCCCCGCCAGGCACAGCGCCTCACCGGTGCGCACCTCGAACGACACATCGGCGCACCGCCCCACCACCGTCAGGCCCTCGACCGCCAGCGCCGCCGCCCCCGGCGTGCGCCGCGACGGCGCGTGCGCCGCCACATCGCGCCCCACCGCCTCGCGGATCAGCGTCGCCTCGTCCGTCTCCCCGATCGATCGTGTCGACACATGGCGTCCGTCGCGCAGCACCGTCACCGCGCCGGCGAGCGTGAAGATCTCCTCCATCCGGTGCGAGATGTACAGCACGCTCACGCCGCGCGCCGTCAGCCCGCGCACGATGCCGAAGAGCGTCGCCACCTCGGGCGGCGTCAGCACCGCCGACGGCTCGTCGAGCACCAGCGCCCGCGCCTCCATCGAGAGCGCTCGCGCGATCTCCACCATCTGCTGGTTCGCGACCGACAGCGCCCCCGCGAGCGCCCCCGGGCGCAGATCCACACCAAGGCGCTCCAGCAGCGCCACCGTCGCGCGCTCCAGCTCCCGGCGGCGCACGAGCCCCGTCCCGCGCTGCGCCGGCCAGCGACCGAGGAACACATTCTCTGCCACCGTCAGGTGCGGCGCGATCGACAGTTCCTGGTGCACCACCGCGACGCCGAGGCGCTGCGCCTCTCGCGCCGTGCGCGGGGCGACCTCCGCACCGTCGAGAAACACACGCCCCGCATCCGGGCGCACGCTCCCGCCCAGGATGTTCATCAGCGTGCTCTTGCCGGCGCCGTTCTCGCCGACGATCGCGTGCACCACGCCCGGCGCCACCTCGAACGACACCCCGTCGAGCGCGACCACGCCCCCGAACCGCTTCGAGACCCCCTCGAACCGCAGGCGCGCGCCGGACTCAGGCATCGCCGGCCTGCGCGGCGCTGTCCTGTTCGCCCGTGAAACGCCCTACCTCAACCGGCACGACGGCCGGCGCCGTCCCGCCCGAGAGGATCGTCTCCAGCGTCTCGATCGTCAGCTGGCCGATGCGGCGCGGGTGCTGGATCACATCGCCGTAGATGTCGCCGGCGAGGATCCGTTCGCGCGCCTCGGGCGTCGCGTCGTAGCCGACGATCGCCACCTCGCCCTGGCGCCCGCCCGACTGCACCGCCGCGAGCGCGCCGAGCGCCGAGTCGTCGTTGATCGCGAAGACGCCGTCGAGGTCCGGGTGCGCCTGCAGCAGGTCCTCCATCACACGCACTGCCTTGTCGCGCTTCCCGTCGGCCGAGAGCTCCGCGACGATTTCCACGCTCTCGTGCTGCGCCAATTCCTCACGGAAGCCGCGCACGCGATCGGTCACACTCGAGACCTCCGGGTGCGAGAGCACCGCCACACGCCCGGCGCCGCCGATCGCCTCCAGCAGCAGGCGCGCCGCCTCGCGACCGCCGGCCACATTGTCGCTCGCGATGTGGCTCACCACCTCGCCGATCGGCGAGGCGCTCGCGATGTCCGCCGTCACCACCGGCACGCCCGCGGCGTTCGCCGCCAGCACACTTGCGCCCACGCTCCTCGAATCCGCCGGGCACAGCACGATCGCGTCCACATCCTGCACCAGAAACTCGTCCACCTGGTTCGCCTGGCGCGCTGCATCAAACTCCGCGCTGACCACGAGCAGGCGCCAACCGCGCGTGCCCGCGGCTTCCTCCAGCCCCGCGCGCAGGTCCTGGTAGAACTGGTGCTGCATCGTCAGCAGGCTGACGCCGATGAGCGGCGCCGCGCGCTCGCTCGTGGTCCCCTCTCCCTCCGACGCCGCGCCGCCGCAGCCCAGCAGCGATAGACACACGACAAGCATCAAGAGCGGGCGCACAGGCGGAACGCATCTTGCTGGCAGTCGCACGGCGGATACCTCCGGTTCGGGTCGCCGCCGATGGTACCGAAGCGTCGCCCGCGCGCTGACCTCAGCCCTTGAAGAGCTTCTGCACTGTCCCGCCCTGATCGTCCCAGTCGCGGCTGCTCCGCAGCGCATCGAGGAACGCCTTCGTCTCCTCGCGCGAGTTCACGCGCGGAAATGGCTCGTCCGGCACGGGCACGCCCAGGAAGGCGCACAGCGGCGCCCACCCCTGCTTCACCTCGAAGACCAGCAGACGCTCCGCGGGGATCGCCGCCTGCACCGCCGCGACATGGCGCTGGAAGTGCTCGATCATGAACTCCCGCTCCGCCATCCGCCCGTCCATCGTGCGGTAGATCGTGGCGTTGAGGAAGTCGTACGGCGGCGTGCCGCGCGCCTCGTCGATCCACCCGGGGTTCAGGATGGTTTCGTTGACAGACTCAAACCACGACTCCGGCGAGCGCACATTCAGCAGCACCCTGGCGTCGGGGTAGTAGTCGGCGAGCTCGCGCCAGAAGGAGGCCGCGGGGTAATCGACGCAGGCGCCGTAGCCGTCGAAGATCGCCTCCCAGTCAGGCCGCCCCTCGGCCGCCGCGACCCACCCGGCCATGCGCGCCGGCTGGCTGATGACCTCCCCCATGTGGTAGCACCGCCCGACGCCGAGGCGCTCGAGCGCGAGTTTCGTGGAAGCGGTCCCGGTGCGCCCGAGGCCGGCGCCGATGACGGTGAGCGGCATGGGTGATCCCCTTCGATGGTGGGGACAAGGTACCGCTGCAATAGCGATTCGCCTCGAATTCGATTCCGGGGCGAATCCGAGGGTTTCCGGAATTGCGCGGTACGGCCGAGGGACGCAAAGAAGATCTGTACTCTTGCGTCAACGCACATGAGGTGGGACGATGCGCTCCAAAGAAAGGCTGCCCCGATGAAGCACGCCGCACTCGGAGTCCTCTCTGCCGCCGCAGTTGTTCAGTGTGTCGCCCCCGCCTCCGGCGAAGTGCGCACGGCGAGCGCGCGCATCAGCCCCCTGGACAACGCCGGGATCGGTTGGGTGGTGCTCGACGAAAGCGGCGAAGCCATAAACAACTCCTACCAGTCTTTGCTGCCAGGCGACCATGTCCTCCAGGTTCGGGGGAACTACAGCGCAGCGAGCGCCGACGGAGACTCGGGCATGCCCGGCCAGACTTCCGCCGGAGTTCGCCTCCTCTTTGCCGATCCGTCGCGTGTCGTTGTCTCGGGGGCGGCGGGCAGCCTCATCTCGGCGGCCTTCTGTTTGCCGGACTCGATCGATCGCAACGAGACATTCACCGACGACCTCGACACGGCCCTCTCCATCACCGCGACCTCCTCCGACGCAGGCAGCTTTGCGACCGCGACCGTTTTCGCCCGCTGGACCGGCGATCATGGGTCGCCCGCCGCGTTCATCCTCTCCCGTGCCGCATTCATCGATGCCGGTGAATCGTCAACGAGCGCCGCTGCGTACGCGACGGTCGAAGTCGCCGTCACGATTCTCCCGCCATCCGAGGGTGAGCCGGACGCGCTCGCTTTTGATGTCGTGTCAGCAGTCCGCGAAGATCTCAATCTGAATGGTCGTGTGGACGGGGCCGACCTCGGGCTCCTGCTCAGCGCTTGGGGTAGCGACGACCTCGTCTCCGACCTCAACGCTGACGGCGTTGTGGACGGCGCTGACCTCGGCCTTCTTTGCGGCGCTTGGGACGTCTAGGCATCTCGTGACGACGCCCGCGAGGCGGTCGCCCTGTCCCGGCTCTTCAGCCTCCAACGAAAAAGGCCCCGCCACACAGGCGGAGCCTCTTCAAGTGGAGCCGATCGGGATCGAACCGACGACCTCTTGCATGCCATGCAAGCGCTCTCCCAGCTGAGCTACGGCCCCATGGGATTCGGTTGTCGCCCCCCGCCTGAACCGGCGGCCCGGCGGGGAACGGCTCACAGTATCGGCGAATCCGCCCCGGTCAAGCCAGCAGGATTCGGCCGATGCCGAGGCGTGCTGCGCCCGTAGACTCCGCCCCATGCGCCGGAAGGACTGGAACGACGACGCCTTCACGAAGCGCGCCCAGCGCGAGGGGTACCTTGCGCGCTCCGCCTACAAGCTCCTCGAGATCGACGAGAAGAAGCGGCTCCTCCGCCCCGGCGCGAGCGTCCTCGACCTCGGCTGCGCACCGGGCGCCTGGCTGCAGGTCGCCAGCCGCCTCGTCGGGCCAAAGGGCAGGGTCGTCGGCATCGACCTCCAGCCCGTCCGCGCCCGCATCGCGGCCAATGTCCGCACGCTCGTCGGCGATATCGATGCCACAGCGCCCGAGACGCTGCTCGCCGAACTGGTCGCGCTCGGGGCTCCCGAAGGCCACCTATTCGACTGCGTCCTCAGCGACATGGCCCCGTCCACCGGCGGCGGGGGCGGCGGCTCCGCCGACCACTTCCGCTCGGTCCACCTTTGCGAGCGCGTCCTCGACCTCCTCCCAGGCCTCCTCCGGCCCGGCGGCAATCTGGCCATGAAGGTCTTCGAGGGCGAGGCCTACCCCGACCTGCTCGCCCGAACCGCCGGCTGCTTCGAGAAGGCCAGGGGCTTCAAACCCAAGGCCAGCCGCGACGCCTCGCGCGAGATGTACATCGTCGCCCACGCCTTCCGCCCGCCCAGGGGCTGACTTCCCGCGCCGCGGCGTCGGACGGTGTCCAGATTCTTTACCGACAGTATTATTTGTCTTGACATACATCGCCATCGGTGCGATAGTGCCGGCGTGGAAGCCCTCCGCCAGCCAGTCTCGATGGTCGATGACGCCGAGCACGCGGCCGTGCTGCTCGGCCACCCGATGCGCCTGCGCCTCCTCGGCGCGCTGGAGCAGCCCGATTCGGCCACCGGCCTCGCCCGGCGCCTCGACCTGCCGCGCCAGCAGGTGAACTACCACCTGCGCGAACTCGAGCGTGCCGGCTTCGTCGCCCTCGAACGCGAGCAGCGCAAGGGCAACTGCGTGGAGCGGATCGTCCAGCGTTCCGCGGCCCACTACCTCGTCAGCCCGCTGGCCCTCGGCGACCTGGGCGACACCGCCGAGACCGACCCCGTCGCGATGCGCGACCGCTTCAGTTGGGCCTATCTCGTGCGCGCCACCGGGCGCGTGCTGCGCGACCTGACCGTGCTGCGCAACCGCGCCGACAGCGTCGGCAGGCGCGTGCCGACCTTCACGCTCGAAACCGAGGCGCGAGTCGCCTCGCCCGATGCGCTCAACGCGATGACCACCGAGATCGCGCAGGCGATCGGCGAGATCGTCGCGCGCCATCACGACGAGACCGCGCCCCAGGGACGCCGTTTCCGGGTCGTCCTCGGGTCGTATCCAGCCATCACGAAGTCCGATGAGGACGCCGCCGCCGAGGTGCGCGAAGCGCACGGCGACACGAAGGGAGACAGCGATGACGACGGCGAAGACTGAACAGACCACCGGCGCGCGCACGCTCGAGCGCAGCCTGAGCATCAACGCGCCCATCGACGCGGTGTGGAAGGCGCTGACCGACGCCGAGGAGCTGATGAACTGGTTCCCGCCCGAGGCGACGGTTGAGCCCGGCCCCGGCGGGAAGATCTTCATGCGCTGGGGCGACTTCTGGCAGGGCGAGAGCGACATCGAGGTGTGGGAGCCCCCGCACCACCTGCGGACGAGCTTCGACGCCGGCGTCGCGCGCACCGCTGTGGACTACTACCTCGAGCGCGACGGAAACGCGACCACGCTGCGCCTCGTCCACTCCGGCTTCGGCAAGGGCGACGACTGGAACACCGCCTACGACGGCATCCGGCGTGGCTGGCGCGCCGAACTCTCCAGCCTGCGCAACTACCTGGAGAACCACCGGGGCCAAACGCGCGTGGTCGCCGGTGCACGAGCAGCCTTCCCCGGGTCTGATGAAGCCGGCTGGGCAAAGCTTCGGGCGGCGCTCGACCTGCCGACGGATGTCGCGCCCGGCGACCGCCTTGATATCACGATCGGCGACGATCGCGTGCAGGGGCGGGTCGTCTTGAGTGAAGCCCCCTGCCAGTTGTGCGCCATTGCCGACATCACCGGCGGCGTGACAACCCGGCAGGCGTATTTCCGCATCGAGCTCGACCGCTGCGCCGGCAGCCCCAATGCGCTGCTCTGGCTGGGCGCCTTCGATATCGACGGCGCCGAGGCAGAGCGGGTCGAAGCACGCTGGACGCAGTGGCTGGTTCGCGCGTTCGCGAACTGAACGGGTTCACTGGGTGACGCTTCGGAATCGTGCCGGGCGTCGGTATCATGTGCGTTGCCCGCGACCACGCGGGCCGACGGCGGCGACGCGTCGCTGATCAGTGCGTGCGGACGCGATCCCTGAGGTGGGGCGCGCACGCCGGGGGAGCGACGACAACGAGGCCGCCACGAGGAGCATCATCATGAAGCGATTCAGAATTCTGTGCGCGGGCGCCGCGCTCATCACCATCGGCGCGGGCGCCAGCGCATATGTCGCCAACGCCCAGCCCGAGGGCGAGGGCCCGGACATGGCCGAGATGATGGCCATGATGGCCGAGATGGGCGCGCCCGATGCGCACCACAAGGCCATGGAGCCGATGGTCGGGACCTTCCAGGCCGATGGCACGTTCTACATGGGCCCGACCGCCGAGCAGTGGTCCGGCACGGCCTCGAACAGTTGGAAGCTCGGCGGCCGCTTCCTGCACGGCCACTTCGAGATC
>JBICHM010000071.1:0-5462 GCA_043101835.1 Phycisphaerales bacterium
GGTCGCGCGCCAGCGCGCTGGCGCGGGCGCCGGTGGATTCGCCGCTCATGACGAGGCGGGACTTCATGCCGACGACAGCGCGGTCGTACTCGCTCTGCGTGAGGCGTCCGGCGTCGTCGTGGAGGCGGCGCAGCCTCGAGGAACTGGCCGGCGAGATCGACGCCTGCGCCCTCGGCAGGGTCAACGACTACCTCGCCCGGCGCGATCTCGGTCGCATGACGGTGTGCACGCTCGGGCCGGAGAAGCTGACGCCGCCGGATGGGGTGTGACGCAATTCAGGGCGCCACTGGCAGCTTGCCTGCCAGTGCGTTGTGCCACCGAAAGGTCAGAGTGTGAAACACTGGCAGCAAGCTGCCAGTGGCACCCGAGCGTAAGGTTCACCCCTCGACGCTGAAGCCGCCCGTCGGCGTGCCGGCGTACTCAGCGGCGGCGGGCGCCACACCCTTGCCGCGCTGCTCGGCGAGCTTGTCCATCAGCATCACCCAGGTCTCGCGGTCGTACTCGAGCAGCTCGATGACCTCGTCGGCGATCGATGCGCTCTTCTCGAGGCTGGCGTCGAGCAGGCGCCGGTACATGAACGTGTACAGCGCGCTCAGGCGGCCGCACAGGTCGGGGTCCACCTCGGGGCGCAATGCGTTGATGAGCTCGAGGAGGATCTCCTTGGCCTTCGTGAAGCCGTCGTAGACCGCCTCCCAGTCCTTCCGCTCGATCGCGTCGCGACCCTGCCGCGTGAAGCGGATTGCGCCGTCGATGAGCATGAGGCGCAGCTCCTCGCGGCTTGCGCTCATCACCTTCGTGCGCAGGTACGCCTGCGCCTTCGTCTCGCCTGCCTTTGCGTCGCTGGTCATGGCCTGCTGATCGTCCGAGTAGGCTCGTCGCTTGACGCCGGGTCGGATGACGCCGGAAGGTTCCTATCGGCCCCGCGCCCGCCGCGGGGTGAGCGACGCTCGCAGCGCGTCGCCGGGGCCGGCCCGATAACCGGCGCCGCCCTCAGCCGAGCGTCGCGCCGAGCGAAGCCAGCGCCTGCTGCTGCGTCTGCAGGTTGGCGATCACCTCTTCCATCGCGAGGAACTCGCGCTCCAGCTTCGTCCGCCGGTTGGCCAGCTGGGCGTCGAACTGCGTGATCCGGCCCTCCTGCAGGCGGATCTGCGTGTCGAGCGTCTCCTTGCGCCGCGTGATGAAGCCGTCGATCGTGCTGGTCAGCGAATCGGCCAGCTCCTCGATCTGCGCCATCACGCCGAGGCGCGCGAACTTGTCATCCGTGCGGCTGACGAAGACGCCGGGCTGGATCTCCTCCTCCGTCTGGTCGTCCAGCTCGAAGGCGGTCAGCAGTTCCTCGACGGCCTCGGGGTCCTCTTCGTAGGCGCTGCGAAAGCGCTCCTCGTCGAACTCCAGCTTGCCGCCCTCGCCGACGCGCACGCCCACCTGCACGAGGAAGTCGAAGGTCGGGTCGGTCCCGATCGGGCGGGCGTTCACCGTGCGGATCAGGCTCGTGCGCACATTGCCGACCGTCACATCGCCGAGCAGCGCGCCCTTCTCCTGCGTCTCGCTGTTGTAGCGCTCGTGGAAGGAAATCCGCTCGATGACCTTGTTGTAGGCCTCGACGAACCCCGCCATCGTCTCCTCGATGCGCGCCACGTCACGCGTCACCACCACCTCGACGGGGTCCTCCGTCGTCTGATTCAGGTCGATCGTCAGCCCGCTGACCACGTTGGTGATCGAGTTGGTCGGGCTCGTCAGCAGCACGCTGCTCGCCGCGTCGCCGCCGCCGAAGAAGACCACCGCGTCGCGACCCTCCGCGAGCGTGCGCAGGTTCAGGTCGAGGTTGCCCGTGTCCACCACGAAGCGCCCGACGCTGCCCGACGACTCGCTCGTGAAGATCAGGCGGAAGGGCGTCGGCCCGGCGCCGTCGCTGATCACGCTCGCATCGACGCCCACGCCGGCGTTGTTCACCTTCTGGGCGATCTCCTCAAGCGTGTCGCCCGGGTCGAGCGTGACGACCTTCTCGAAGGAGCCGTCGACGAAGTTGAGCGCCGCCGCGTCGCCGGCCTCGAAGTCCGCACTTTTGGCGAGGTTCAGCTTCTTCGCGACCGAGCCCTCGACATCCTCGATCTTCAGCGCCTGGCTGCCGCCGGCGGTGTCGCGGATGACGATGCCGTCGCCCGTGTCGTTGATCGACGCCGTCACGCCCACCGGGCGCGCGTTGATCAGCCGGATGACATCGTCGAGCGTCTTCGCGTTCGCGTCGGTGATTTCGAGCGTGCTGGTGGCGCCCGTCGAGTCCGTCAGGCGCAGCGTGCCCGTGCCGACGCCCGCGCCGGCGTTGAGCGACTTCAGACGCGTGTTGCGGCTCAGCCACTTGGCCTGCAGGTTGCCCGAGTCGAGGATCCCGTCGGCGTCGCCCGCCGTCGCGATGCCCAGGTCCGCCGCCGCCGTGCCGGTGGTGTCGGTGATCACGAGGCTGCCGCCGGTCGTTGAATCGACGATCTCGAAGCCGTTGCCCGTGCTCGAGACGCGCGCGGCGATGTTCGCGCCGCCGCCGGCGATCTTGTCGAGGATGTCCTGCACTGTGTCGTCGGCCGTCACGCTGACGCTGAAGGACGACCCGTCGCGCTGCGTGACCTGGAACGTCCCCGCCGTCACGCCCGAGCCGCCGTTGAGGTTGCTCGCCAGACGCGTGTTGATGCCCGCGAAGATGCGCTCGCTCGTCACCGAGGCGCCGGCGCTCCCGGAGATGCCCAGGTCGGTCGCGGTCGTCGTGTTCGTGCCCTCGTTGACGGTCAGCTCGCGCCCGCCCGCGGCGGTCAGCACGATCTTCGTGCCGTCTGCGCTGAGCGAGCCGGTCACCTCGCCGCTGGTCTGGTCGCTGATGCGCGCAAAGAGGTCGCCCAGCGTCACGACCGCGCCCTCGGTGGTCTCGAAGGTCACCTCGCTGGTTTCGGGGTCGGTGACCTCCTGGCCCAGCTCGCCGAGAATGATGTTGTAGGTGGTCAGGTTCCCGCCGCCGGCGTCGGACACATCGATGGTGAAGTCCGTCGGCGCCGCCTGCCCGCCCTTGCCGAAGACGACGCCCAGCCCGTCGTTGAGGACCGAGAGCGGGGTGTTCTCGGTGAGGCGGTACACCTCGGCGCCGGTGAGCACGCCCCCGACCGCGCTGCCGGCGATGCCGAGGCTGGTCGCGGTGTTCGAGCCGAAGGAGTTCGCGACGGTCAGCGTGCCGGCGCCGCCGGCGGTGTCGGTCAAGACGATGCGGTCGTCCTCGACGCTCGCCGTCACGCCGAGGGCGCCCTGGCTGTTGATCGAATCGAGCACATCGTTGACGGTCACGGCCTTGGAGAGGTCCACCGACACGCTGGACCCGGCCGAGTCGGTGATCTGGATCTTCCCGCGCTCGACGCCCAGCCCGCCGTTCAGTTCGGTGAGGCGCATGTCGGTGTCGATGCGTCCGCCCCCGACCTCGAAGCGGAACTCGGTGGCGCCCAGGCCGCTGACATCGGCGTCGGCGAACCCGCGCGAGAGCTTCTGCTCGGTGCTGACGAGGCGCGCGACGGTGAAGTTGTAGACACCCGCCGCGGCGTTCTGCCCCGCCGTCGCGGTGATCGCCTCGCTGCCGGAGGTAGCGCGGCTTGCGCGGAAGACGCGATCGGCGCGGAACGCCCCCGCCGCGGTCTTCAGCCCCAGGATCGCGCTGTTCACATCGAGCAGCGCAGCCTGCTGGTTCTTCAAGGTCAGCAGACGGCGCTGGGCAAGCTGCTTCGGGCGCGCCTCGATCGCCAGCAACTGGTCGATGAGCGAGCGCGAATCGATGCCGCTGAACACACCGGTGCCGAGACTGATGCCGCCCATGGGTGCGCCTCCGTGCGCGCGGAAGAAGACCGGTCGCGTCGGCGGCGCGCTCCGTCGGGAGCGCGCGAGGCGCGACCGCTCATGCGCGCCGCGCGTCCCTCATCGATCCGAGAGGGTCAGGCCGCCCGGCGCATCGGCGCCGCCGGCGACCACGCGTCGCGCACGCACGGGCGGTCGAGCCCGGTGCGCCGCAGGGCGAGCACATCCGTCGCCCACGCCGCGAGATATCGGTGGAACAGGCGCCGGTACTCCTCCCGGGCGTGCTCCGCATCGTGCCCCGCGATCTGGGGCCCCGCGTCCGTCGCGGTCGAGGTCATCGGCAGGCTCCTTCCCGCCAGAGACCCGACGATCCACCTCCGGAGGGATCGGCAGGTCTCGGGGGGTGTCTGCAAGCAAGGCGCCAAACAGGCGCCCGATCCGGCGCCGTTGGATCGACCCCCGATGACCCCGACTTGGGCCGATCCTGCGCGTCATGCGCACATTGACGCAGAATCCCTTGCTGTGGGGGGCGCCATCGAATCACGATCGGGCGCCATGCATCCACCGCTTTGGGTGGATGCATGCGTCGCGCGCCCGCACCCATCAGCATGCATCCGCGCAGAGCAGCGGATGCATGGCGCCCGACACTGCCTTCCCCTACCCTCCGCGCGCCATGCCCGACACCGGTCCACCACCCGGCGCGCTCCGCCCCGACGGCTCGTTCGCCATCGACGCCGGCGCCGGAATCGACGCCCTCCGCGACACCGAATGGCTGCTGACCACCGGCCTCGGGGGGTTCGCCATGGGCAGCGCGCTGGGAATGCCCACGCGTCGCTACCACGCCTTGCTCATCGCCAGCGACGCCCCACCCACCCATCGCGTCCTCGCGCTCGCCCAGGTCGCCGACACCCTGCTGCTGCGACGCAGCGCCGACACCCGGCGCATCGACCTGGCCACCTTTGCCTTCCGCGGCGTCCCGCTGCATCCCGACGGCCACACCCGACTGCGCCGCTTCGAGAAGGGCCTCGCCTGCCGCTGGGTCTTCGAGATCGACGGCCACGAGGTCGTGCGCGAGCTCACGCTCGGCGAAGACGAGGAGCGCGCCACGCTGCGGTGGATCCTCCCCCCCGCGCTCGCGCACGGCGCGATCGAAGTCACCCCCCTCGTCGCCCTGCGCGACTTCCACGCGCTGCTCAGCGAGCGCACGGCGCCGCGCTACCAGGTGGACGCCGACCGCAGCGAGTGCCTCATCGGCGCCGGTGGGAGCGCCTTGCGCCTCATGAGCGCCGGCGGCGCCTTCACGCACGACAGCCACTGGTGGCGCGACTTCCAGTACGCCGTCGAAGCCCGGCGCGGCTTCCCGGCCTGCGAAGACCTCTACGCCCCCGGCCGCTTCCGCCTCACCGGCGAACCCCAGCCCGACGGCTCGGCCATCTGCGAACTCGTCGCGGTCTTCGAACCCCCGAGCCGCGCCCCCGCACGCACGCGCCGAGGCGAGCGCATCGAGCGCGCCGCCGGCGCGATCGCGGCGGGCGCGCCGAAATAATGCGCTCCCGCCGCAGCGCGCGCGCTAGCGCCCGCCGCCGACGCTTTCATCGTCCGCCCGCGCACGCGCGCCGGCGGGGGCCCCCCCCACC
>JBICHM010000072.1:0-4403 GCA_043101835.1 Phycisphaerales bacterium
GACAAACTCCGCAGCCTCCCCCCGCTCGTCACCTCGTGGGAGATCGAGCGCCTGCGCGAGAACATCGCCGACGCCCAGGCCGGCAAGCGCTTCCTCCTCCAGGGCGGCGACTGCGCCGAAAGCCTCGACGACTGCCAGCCCGCCTTCATCACCAACAAGCTCAAGATCCTCCTCCAGATGAGCCTCGTGCTCGTCCACGGCGGCATGAAGCCCGTCATCCGCGTCGGACGCTTCGCCGGCCAGTACGCCAAGCCCCGTTCCGCCGCCGAGGAGACCGCAACCGGCGCCGACGGCGTCGAGCGCACCCTCCCCAGCTACTTCGGCGACCTCGTCAACCGACCCGACTTCGAGGAGAACGCGCGCCGCGCCGACCCCACACTGCTCGTCCAGGCCTACGAGCACGCCGCGATGACCATCAACTTCATCCGCGCGCTCACCGCCGGCGGCTTCGCCGACCTCCACCACCCCGAGTACTGGGACCTCGGCTTCCTCTCCCACGCCGACCTCCCCGCCGACATCCGCGCGCAATACGAACAGACCACCACCCGCCTCGCCGACGCCCTCCGCTTCATGGAGGCCCTCGGCGAAACATCCGTCGATGAGCTCACGCGCGTCGAGTTCTTCACCAGCCACGAAGGACTCAACCTCGTCTACGAGAGCGCGCAGACGCGCACCGTCCCCCGCCGCGACGGCTACTACGACCTCACCACCCACATGCCCTGGATCGGCGAGCGCACGCGCGACATCACCGGCGCCCATGTCGAGTTCTTCCGCGGCGTCCGCAACCCCGTCGGCGTGAAGATCGGCCCGAGCGCCAGCCCCGACGATGTCGTCGACCTGTGCCACGCGCTCAACCCGACCGATGAGCCCGGTCGCCTCGTCCTCATCTGCCGCATGGGCGCAAAGAGCATCGCCGGCGCACTGCCGAACATCATCGACGCCGTCCAGCGCGCCGAGCGCCGCGTCCTCTGGGTCTGCGATCCCATGCACGCCAACACCATCAAGACCGCCGGCGGCGTGAAGACGCGCAACTTCGACGAGATCATCCGCGAGATCGAGCAGTCCTTCGACATCCACGACAGCGCCGGCACACACCTCGGCGGCGTGCACTTCGAACTCACCGGCGAAGATGTCACCGAATGCGTCGGCGGCGCCGCGGGCGTCACCGAGAACGACCTCGACCGCAACTACACGAGCCGCTGCGACCCACGCCTCAACTACAGCCAGTCCCTCGAGATGGCGTTCCGGATCGCAGCGCGCATGCGCAAGTAACCCCCTCCCCCGCGCCCCGCGGGGGAGGTGTCCGCGCCAGCGGACGGAGGGGGTTCACTCAACTCCGCGAGCGCAGCGAGCATCCTCCGCTCCCTCTCCCCTTGAGGCAGAGGGCCGGGGTGAGGGGTCTGCACTCCGCGAGCGCAGCGAGCCACCACCGCCCCAGAGCCGCGGGCGCAAGCACGCGGGCAACCCCGACACAACGCCTGCCCGAATCACGGCGAGCGCCGGTGCCGCGCCCGCCATCCCTCAACAACTCTCAACAATCTCCTTGCTCTCCGAGCCTTGTTTGTCACAATCGCGTCGCCTCAGCTGGAGCGACCCGATGGAAATGCAACGCCCGTTCACCGCCGCGGTCCTCGCGCTTGTCGTAAGCGTCCTGACCCTCGCCGCCCCCGTCGCGCAGGCGCGGCAGGATGACGGCGCCCGCGTCCTGCAGGGCGCCATCGCCGCGAACCTCCACGAGGCGCTCCTCGACGACGCCGCGATACCCGAGCGCCCCGCGCTCGGCGCCCGCTGCCGCGCAATCGCCGCCGACACCGAGCGCAACCCCGTCGAAGCCACGATCGCCGCAGTCGATGAGCACTTCGCCGACCAGCCCGTCGAGCGCGCCTGCCAGCTGCAGGTCGCCGCCGACACCCTCCGCGCCCTCGGCCGCGACGCCCTCGCCCTCGAGCCACAGCAGCGCGCCGTCGAACTGCGCCGTGAACACCTCGGCGCCGACCACATCGACACGCTCACCTCACTCCGGCTCCTCGCCCTCACGATGGCCGGACTCGGCCGCCTCGACGACGCCGAGGCGACCGCGCGCGAGGCGATCGAGGCCCTCCGCCGCGTCCACGGCGACGAGCACCCCCAAACCATGGCGGCGATTAATCAGTTGGGAGACACCCTGCGCCGGCTCGGCCGCCTTGACGAGGCCGAGTCGCACATCGAAGAGGCCTACCGACTCCGCCGCGGCGCACAGGGGCCGGAGCACATCGACACCCAGGTCTCTATGGCCGATCTGGCCCTGGTCCGCCATGAGCAAGGAAGACATGAAGAAGCCGAGCGCCTCTACCGATCAGTCATCCGCCGCCTGCGGAACTCCTTCGGTGACGACAACTTCAACACGCTGACCGCCACCGCCAACTTCGCCATCCTGCTGCACGCCACCGGCCAGTTCGATGAGGCCGCGACGCACTACCGCGCCGCCCTCAACGGGCGAGTGCGAACGCTCGGAACCTCCCACGCCAACACGCTCAACATCGCCAACGACTTCGGCGCGCTGCTGATCGATCTGGGCGAAGCCGACGAAGCCGAAGGCGTCCTGCATCTCGCGCTCCAGGGGCGCACGCGCACGCTCGGCGAGAATCATCCCGACACGCTCCTCACGCGCAACAATGTCGGATGGCTCTATCTCTCGCTGGACCGGGCCGAAGAGGCGGAGCTCCACTATCGCGCTGCGCTGGACGGATCCACATCAGTCCTCGGCGCCGACCACCCAAATACGCAAGTCGTCCTGAGCGGCCTCGCATCTGCGCTCGAGCAGCAGGGCCGCTTTGACGAAGCCGCACACTACACCGAGATGGAACTCGCGAGCCTCCGCCGAACACTCGGCGACGACCATCTGGACACGATCATCACGATCAACAACCTCGGCCTGCTGTACATCCAGCAAGGGAAGCGCGAGGAAGCGGAGCCCCACCTCCGCGAAGCCGTCACACGCGCACAACGCGTCCTCGGCCAGGACGACGACAACACGCTGACGATGATCAGCAACCTCGCCGACACGCTCCAGAACCTCGGCCGCGACGACGAGGCAGTCGAGGCGTACCACCAGCATCTCGCCGGCCTCCGCGCCGCACGCGGCGACGACCACATCGACACGCTCATCGCCATCAATGTGCTCGCGACCCTCCTCGAAGACATGGGCCTCCCCGAAGAGGCCGAGCCCCTCTACCGCGAACTCATGGAGCGCTGCATCGCGATCTGGGGCGAAGACGACGAGGACGCGCGCAATGCCCGCAACGACCTCGCCGGCGTCCTCTGGCTGCAGGGCCACTACGACGAGGCCGAAGCCGAGTTCCGCACCGTCCTCGACATCTCGATCCGCACCCTCGGCGAGGACGACGCCAACACAGCCATCTCGCGCCGCAACCTCGGCGCCATCCTCCGCGACCAGGGGCGCGACGACGAGGCCGAGCCGCTCCTCCGAGACGCCGCGGCGTCGCTGCGCTCAACCGTCGGCGTCGAGAACTACACCGTCGCCGAAGCCGTCGTGAAGTACGCCACGCTCCTCGCCGATCAGGATCGCTACGCCGAGGCCGCGCCCCGCCTCCGCGAGGCGCTCACCACCTACCGCGCCGCGCTCGGCGACGACCACCCGGAAACCATCAACCTCACCAACGAACTCGCCGCAGCGCTCGCCGAGACCGGCAGGCTCACCGAGGCCGAGTCCCTCTCACGCAACGCGCTCGCCAACAGCCGGCGCGCCCTCGGCGATGAAGACTTCGAAACCCTCAACTCCCTCGACTACCTCGCGGAGTTCATCGAGAAGCGCGGCGCCATCGCCGATGCCATCCCCCTCTACAAAGAAGCCGTCGACACCCGCCGACGCGTCCTCGGCGACGACCACCCGGCCACCGTCATCGCCGCGTGCATCTACGCGCGCGCCGTCGTCAAACTCGGCCGCCACGCCGAGGGCCTGACCCTGCTCGAAACAGAGGAGCCCCGCTCGCGCGACCTCTTCACCGAGTTCGCGCCCGGCCTCGTCGGCTACTACTGCCTCATGCCCATGGCCGAGGCCCGCGCTGCGCAACCCTTCGACGCCCGGCGCTACGCCGCCGCCGAGGCCGAACTCCTCGAGGCCTACCCCCTCATCGTCAACTACTACGGCGACGCAGACGACAAGACCGCCGAGTGCATCGACGCCCTCATCGCCGTCTACACCGCCTGGCACAAGCACGACCCCGCCGCCGGCTACAAAGCCGCCGCCGAGCGCTGGCTGACGCAGCGCGAGGAATAACCCAGAGCCGCGGGCGCAAGCACGCGGGCAATCCCAACACAACGCCCACCCGCATCACAGCGTGCGCCCGAACCAGCGCCCTCCCCCGCCCCCGGCGGGGGAGGTGGCTGGTTCGGGCGCACGC
>JBICHM010000073.1:0-2998 GCA_043101835.1 Phycisphaerales bacterium
CCCGTAGGGGTGCCCGAGATCAGAGAGATCCAGCGTCAGCGCCTCGCGCAGCGCTCGCGCCACCGCTTCCGGCGCATCGTCGTCGGTGTGCACGACATGCCCGGGCCGCTCCCGGCCCCCCTGGCGCGCGCCGATGTCCACCACCGGGCATCGCAGCGCCGCCGCCTCGATCAGCCCCGCGCTCGAGTTGCCCACCAGCGCGCCCCCTGAGCCCGCCAGCCGCCGAAGCAGCGCGACGAACTGCGCACGCGCCAGGTGCGCCTCCACGTGCGCCACGCCCTCCGCGCCTGCGACCTCCAGCGCGCGCAGAACACCCTGGCGACCGGGGTCGTGATTCGGATGCAGCGCCAGCACGCGCCGGCACTCCAGCGCGCGCAGCGCACGCTCCGCCGTCGCGCGCTCCGCCGCGTCGCCCCGCCCGCACGGGTGCAGCAGCAGCACGACCTCCGGCGCGCCCAGCGCCTCGAACGACGCATCGTCGAGCGCCGCCACCTCGGCCAGCCCGTCGATCGCCGGCGAGCCGACGATGCGGATCGTCTCGCTCGACTCGCCCATCCGCTCCAGGCGCGCCGCCGATTCCGCCGTCGCCGCAAGGTGCAGGTGGGCAAGCTTGCTGATCGCGTGGCGCATCGCCTCGTCGGCCACGCCCTCGGCCCGATCGCCCGCGTGGATGTGCGCCACGCCGACGCCCCCGACGCTCGCCGCCGCCGCCGCCGCGAACGCCTCGATGCGGTCCCCCAGCACCACCGCCCAATCCGGCGCAAGACGCTCGAAGACCTCCGCGAATCCGCTCACGCCCCGCCCGAGCGCGGCGCTGTCGGCCGTCCGCCCCGTCTGGTCCGGCGCCTGCATGTACACCGCGTCGTTGACGACGAAGTGCCGCTCCACCTCACGGCGCGTGAACGCCGGCGGCAGCAGGTGCGCGCCGGAAACCACGACCTGCATCTGCAGATCCTCACGCGTTCGCACCGCGCGCATCACCGGCTCCAGCAGTCCGCACTCAGCGCGCGTCCCGGTGACGATGCACACACGAATCGGCTCCCCTCCGCTCACGCAAGATCCTCCTCAACCAGCGCCCGATCGGCCGGGATGTCCCGCGCCGCCACACGCCCGGCCACGTCGCGCACGCGCCACGGCGCAAGCCCCGTCCCCGGACGCCGGCACGCAAGCAACGCCGGGTCGATCCGTTCCCCGGCGCGCACCGGCGCCAGCAGCACCAGGCTCTGGCGAGACACCGTACGGACCTCGCGCTCGATGTCCTGCACCGCCTTGCGCCCGTCACCGAGCATCGCGTGCGCCGTCCTCGCCAGCGCCGCGTACCGCGCGAACGCCTCCGGCTCCAGCGACGCCGCGTGATCCGGCCCCTGCGCGGCGCGGCTGTGCGTGAAGTGCTTCTCCAGCAGGCACGCGCCCGCGCCCACCGCGATCGCGCCCGTCTCCACGTCCTCCGTGTGATCGCTGTACCCCACCGGGAGCGCCGTTTGCGCCGCAATTTCGCGAATCGCGCCGAGCGCCGCCCGGTCCGCCGGCGCCGGGTACGCGCTCACGCACTGCAGCACCGCCAGTCGCTCGCGAGCATCGGCGAGCCACCGCGCCGCGCGCTCGACCTCATCGAGCGACGCCGCCCCTGTGCTCACGATCAGCGGCAGCCCCGTCGCCTCCAGCGCCCGCAGCAGCGGCTCGTGCACGATGTCAGGCGACGCCGTCTTCACCGCGTCCCAGGCGTGCGCAGTCGCGGGCTCGACCAGATCCACGCTGAAGACCGTCGCGATCGCATGCACCGACCGGTCGTGCGCGCGCCGAACGAGATCCCCCAGCGCCTCGAGCGGCAACTCCAGCCGGCGCAACATCTCGATGGGGTCGGTCTCGCCGGCCCGCTGCTGGTAATCCGCAAGGCGCGACCCGCCGCTCATTAGCGTCTCGGCCCGGAAAACCTGCAGCTTCACCGCGTCCGCGCCTGCCGCCGCCGCCGCGTCGATCAGTTCCAGGGCGCTCTCGACCGACCCGTCGTGGTTCACGCCGATCTCGGCGATCACATACGGCGCGTGCGCCGGGCCGATCTGGCGATCCCCGATGCGCATCACGGCGCCGGCGGGCGCTGCCCCGCCGCCAGATCGCCCGCGCCGCGCAGCAGCGCATCGGCCACCACCAGGTCCACGGGCGAGTCGATGTCCACCACCTCGCCCTCCTCGGTCGCGACGGCGCGCCGGTCGGCGCCAAGGAACGCGTGCGGGCCGTCCGCCACGCCCGGGATCTCCCGGAAGAGCGCCCGGCGCGTCACCACGAGCGCCCCGCCGTCGGGCAGGTACGCCGGCGGCAGGTCCTGGCGACGAAACACGTTGTTGTTCAGCGTCGTTCCCTCCCACGGCGACAGGCGCCCGTCATCGCCGAGACGCGCCGTCCACCAGGGGTGGTGCTTCCCGACCCGCGCCACCGACTGCACCGAGTCGCACCCCGTCGCCTCCAGCAGCGCGAGCGCCCGATCGATGAGCCCCGCCGGGCGCACCGGCGCGTTCGCGTACAGCAGCGCCACCGGCCCGGTGTTCCAGCCAAGCGCCTCGACCGCATGGCGCGCCGCGTCATCCACCGTGGCCGCGTCGCTCGCAAGATGCGCCGGACGCGCCACCACGTCCACCCCCGCGTCGATCGCCAGCCGCTGCATCGATTCGTCGTCCGTGCTCACCGCGATCCGCGACACCAGCGAGGCCTCGCGCGCACAGTCGATCGTCCACATCACGCACGGGCGTCCCCCCACGATCGCCGTGTTCTTTCCCGGCACGCCCTTGCTGCCGGCGCGACCGAGGATGAGCGCCAGCGCGCTCACAACGCCCCGCCCGCGCAGCGGTCGTCGAGCGTCGCAAGGGCGTCGCCGGTGGCGCCCACGCACTGTGTCAACGCTGCGAGTCGCGCCCGCGCCGCTCGCGGCAGCGGCAGGGGAGCAAGCCGCTCGTCCGCGCCCGCCGGCACAGGATCGATCACTGCGCACCCCAGCGCGTTC
>JBICHM010000074.1:0-7887 GCA_043101835.1 Phycisphaerales bacterium
GGGGGGGGGGGGGGGGCCCGGTGGTCGCTCGCACGCTCCGCTGCGCTGATTGAGGCTGAGGAGCAAGAGTAGAAGAAAGAGCCCTCTCCCCAGCCCTCCCCCGCAGTGCGGGGGAGGGAGCAGGAGGGGTAGACTCGCGCCATGACAAACGCGCTCGCGTGGATGCACGACCCGGCCGAGTTCGATGCGCTCGTGCAAGAGATCTTCGTCGAGTACGACGACGAAGAGAACACGCCGCGGATCACCGAGATGGTCGAGCACATCGATCCGGCGCTGGGCTCAGAACCGACCTACGCCTGCCAGTTTGTCACGCGACTCTTCGAGACCTCGGCACTCCTCCTCGATCGATTCACTCCAACACAGATCAATGAGGGCTTGCGAGTCCTCATTGATACGGGAGAGCTCGGCTGGTTCCAATATGGCATCGACGAGAAGCAGATCCCCGTCCAGGAGCGGCTGCGATGCCTGCAATCCGTCGAGCATGTCTACCGCGATGTCTTCGCACCGATGTAGGGCGATCAGATTTCTGCGCTCGGAGATGCGCAGCCCGGGCTGGCCAGCTTCACCTGCTTCATGTGGTGGGACATCGCAGGGCCGTCCGACCAGGTTATGACCGATCACCTGTTTGATCTATTCGACCGAGTGCTCGAGATCGACTCCGACGAGTGCCGTGCGAGCGCTCTGCATGGAGTCGGCGAGCACGAGTACATGCGGCCGGAGAAAGCTCGGGCGGTCGTTGCGAGGTTCCTCAAGCGCAATCCCAACCTCCGGCCCGAACTCCGTGCGTACGCGGAGAAGGCGGCGCGCGGCGCAGTGCAGTAAACCGCGCCCTCCCCCGCACCGCGGGGGAGGTGTCGCCGCAGGCGACGGAGGGGGCTACTCCGGCTTCTGCTCCTCCGGAGTCTCCATCGCGCGGATCCGCGCCATTTCGATCGCGATCGGGCCGACCTCTGGTATCGGTGACAGCCCAAGTTCACGACGAGCAGCGGCGTCGGCGGCGACGATGAAGTCGAGGTGATTGGCCCAGTATGTGCCCGTGCGCGAGTTCGCGAAGACGAACGCCCAGTATTCCCGGTTGGGCTCCGCCTCGTGCTGGAACCCGATGATCAGACCCGGGTGACGCGACCGTATCGCTCCGGCATCCCTGCAAACCAAAAATGGACCGACACGCTCCCAGTCGCCTGGCAACAGGCGCTGCGCAGCCTCGCCGAGTTGCGCGCGAGTCACATCTCCACGCTGGAGGTTGCCAAGCGTCCACTCGCCCACTTGGATGTCATTGAGCATAAAGCGGCCACAGAGCGGCGTTGTGAAGAATGTGTCACTCACCTCGCCATCCGCCACCCACAGAGCGATCGAAGCTGGGAACTCCTCACCCACCTCGATCGCCTCAAACGCTCGTTGGTGGTAGCTCAGAAGAAACTCCTGTGCGACAAATATCCATGTTCCGCATCGACTCCGTTGGTACGCCGGAACAAACACGCCAATGAGCAGTGTCGGCAGAAAAACACTCCCGAGCGTGGCGAAGGCGACCGCCTTGATCGACACGGCCGGTGGACCGAGCAGTCCGATCCCGAGCGACGCAGCGAGGCCGCAGAGGACCATGATGACGCCGGCGAAGACGCCTGACCCCGGAGTTTGAGATTCCGTAACTGCGTAGGCGGTCAGCGCTGCGCACGCTGACACGACGAGAATGCCGACGGCTGCAAGCTGCCATGGCAGTTGACGGGAGTCGGCTCGTGGCCGCTCACTCGACCTCGCGCGTTCGGGGTCCATTCACTTCACTGTCCGCAGTTCTTCGCCTGTCGGTTCCGAACGCACTGTTGCGCCGCCCCGAGCGGCGGCGAGAAGTGGCACACGAACTCAACTGGGACCCTTCTTGGGCAACAAGAGTTGGAGGGTCGAGCGGCGAGGTAGCCCCCTCCGTCTCGCCTTCGGCGAGCCACCTCCCCCACTGCGCGGGGGAGGGCGCCGGTCACTCCTCGCGCAGCGACTTCGCAATCGCCAGCTCATGCACGCGAATCGACGCCTCGTCCAGCGCCTGCTTCGCCTGCGCGAGATCATCGGCGTGCACGCTCCGCCAGTCGTCCTGCGCCTTCGTGAGCAGCGCCTCGAGCGTCTCGGCGCGCTCGTCGAGCAGCGCCGCGACCTCGCGCGGCAGATCATCCCCCACGCGCGCCCGCGCCTCGCGGATCCACTTCAAATCCAGCTTCGCGTTCGTCACGAGGTCCGCAATGCGATGGCGCGTCATGTCGTCGCGCGCGTGCGTGAGCGCCTCGGCCTCCATCTGCGCGACCTCGTCGCGCGTCAGGCCGTGGTTGGGGACGATCTGCACGCCCGCGCGCTTGCCGCTGCGCCGCTCGACGGCGTCCACCCGCAGCACGCCGTTGGCGTCCACGAGGAACTCCACCTCCAGCTTCGGCACGCCGGCGGGCATCGGCGGGATGCCCTTCAGGTGGAACTCGCCGAGGCTGCGGCAGTCCTCCACCATCTCGCGCTCGCCCTGCACGATGTGGATCTTGATCGAAGTCTGGCCATCGACGCTCGTCGAGAACATCTCGGTGGCGCGCGCGGGCGTCATCTGGTTGCGGACGATCAGCTTCGCCACACCCCCGCCCATCGTCTCGACGCCGAGGCTCAGCGGGATGACATCGAGCAGCAGGCGCGAACGGTCGAGCCCCCCGACGATCGACGCCTGCACCGCCGCGCCCATCGCGACGACCTGGTCGGGATCGAGCGCCGTGTAGGGCTCCGTCCCGAAGAACTCCCCCACCACGCGGCGCACGAGCGGGATGCGCGTCGAGCCGCCGACCATCACCACGCGGTCCACCTGGTCGGGCTGGAGGCCCGCATCGCGCAGCGCGCGCCGGCAGCAGGACAGCGCCCGCTCCGCCCACGGCGCCATCAGCGTCTCCAGCTCCCCGCGCGTGATCGTGCGCTCGTAGAACCGTCCCTCGCCAAGGTCGATGCGAAGGTCGGCGGATTCCTCATCGCTGAGGCGCATCTTCGTCGCCTCGGCGAAGCCGCGGAGGGCCTGGCGCGTGCTCGGCGGGAAGGTCAGGTCTTTCCCTTCGGGCAGATCCGCGAAGAAGCGCTCGCGCACCCCGTCCATCACGAGGCGCACGAGCATCTGATCGACATCGTCGCCCCCGAGGTGCGTGTCGCCGGCGGTCGCGAGCACCTGGAAGCAGTCCGCCCCCGCGTCCTCACCCGGGGTGAGTTCAAGCAGTGAGACATCGAAGGTGCCGCCCCCGAGGTCGAAGACGGCGATCGTCTGCGCCTTCATCGCGCGCAGCCCGACGCCGTAGGCGAGGGCCGCGGCCGTCGGCTCGTTGACGATCCGCACCACCTCCAGCCCCGCGATCCGCCCCGCGTCCCGCGTCGCCTGGCGCTGCGCATCGTCGAAGTACGCCGGCACGGTGACGACGGCCTTCCGCACGGGGGCGCCAAGTTCGCGCTCGGCGCGCTCGCGCAGCGTCCGCAGGATCATCGCCGACACCTCCTGCGGCGAAAGCTCTCGCTCCGCCACGCGCACCCGCGCCTGGTTGTGCTCGCCTTCCACCACCGCGTAGCCGAGGTACGGCAGATCCGCTGACGCATCGGCCAGCGACCGGCCCATCAGGCGCTTCACGCTGCCGATCGTGCGCTCGGGGAACTCGACCGCGTGGAGCTTCGCCGGCCAGCCGACGGCCTCCGACGCCGCCCCGTCCGCGCTGTAGCGGACAACGCTGGGGAGGATCGGGTCCGCCTCGTCGCCGGCGGCGTGGACATCCAGCACGCGCGGCCCGCGCTCGTCGCAGACGGCCGCGAGGCTGTTCGTCGTGCCCAGGTCGATGCCCAGGATGATCTCGCGTGTGGGGTTGCTCGCCATGGGACGGCAACGCTAGGGCGCAGGGGGCGGGGCGTCCTGTATCCTCCCCGTCCCATGCTCATCAGTGTTCGCTGGTTGTCGGAGTACCTGGACGGCGGGGCGCCCTCGGTGGAGGCCCTCGAGGACGCCCTCACGCGCGCGGGGTTCCCCGTCGAGGGGCGCGAGGACCTGCCCTCGGGCGACACCGTGCTCGATGTCGAGGTCACCAGCAACCGGGGCGACTGCCTCTGCCATGGGGGCCTCGCGCGCGAGGCGGCCGCGGCCCTGGGCGTCGGCCTCAAGGTCCCCAACGCCCCCTTCGACCCCATGACCGGCCCCGCCGGCGCGGGCGAGACGGCGGCCGACGCCTGCACGATCGAGAACACCGTCCCGGACGAGTGCCCGCGCTTCACCGCGCGCATCATCCGCGGCGTCACCGTCGGCCCCAGCCCCGAGTGGCTCCGCACCCGCCTCGAGGCGATCGGCGTGAAGTCGATCAACAACCTCGTGGACCTCTCCAACTACCTGCTCTTCGAGCTCGGCCAGCCCAACCACCTGTTCGACCTCGACGCCCTCGCCGGCAATCGCCTCACCATCCGCTACGCGAAGCAGGGCGAGAAGGTCGTCGGCCTCGACGACAAGGAGCACGCCCTCCGCCCGGAGGATGTCTGCATCGCCGACGGCGAGCGGGTCGTCTCGATCGCCGGCGTCATCGGCGGTCGCGCGACGGCGGTGTCGGCGAAGACGACCAACATCCTGCTGGAAGCCGCGACCTGGACGCCGTCGAGCGTGCGCCGCACGAGCCGGCGCCTGAAGATCGTCACCGACGCCGGCAAGCGGTACGAGCGCCTGGTGGACCAGCGCCAGATCGACGCCGCCGCGGCGCGCCTCGCGCACCTGGTCACCGAGGTCGCCGGCGGCGCGGTGCTGCCGGGCGTCGTCGTGACGCCCGATGCGCTCCCGGCGCGCGCGACGGTGCGGATGCGCTGCCAGCGCTGCCGCGACATCCTGGGCATCCCCCTCGAATCGACGCGCATGGCCGAATGCCTCGGCGCCCTCGACATCGAGGCCCGCCTCGACATGGGCGCCGACGCCCTCGACTGCACCATCCCGGCGAACCGGCCGGATCTTGTGCGCGAGATCGACCTCATCGAGGAGGTTGCGCGCACGAACGGGCTCGACGAACTGCCGATCCTGCCGACGATCGCCGTCGAGGTGAAGCCCACGCAGCAGGACCGCATCGCGCTGCGCGAACTCGCCGGCGCGCTGACCGGCGCGGGGTTCTACGAGACGGTCACCTTCTCCTTCGTCACGCACGACGAGGCCGCGGCGTACATGCCGCGCGGCCTGAAGACCGTCGCCGTCGATGAGGAGCGCCGCAAGGGCGCCCCCGCGCTCCGCCCGAGCGCCATCCCCAGCCTCCTGCGCTGCCGCAAGGCGAACCAGGACGCCGGTGTCGAGCGCCCCGGCGGGCTGCGCTTCTTCGAGACGGCCGCGGTCTTCGCGCAGGACGAAAAGGGCAAGTCCGTCGAGCACCGCAACGTTGCGCTGCTCGCCGATGCGCCGGATGCGCAGGAGGGCGTCCGCGCGATGCGCGCCGCCGTTGAAGCCGCGGTCCGTGCCCTCGGGGGCCTTCACGCGACCGTCACGGTCGAGGCGAGCCCGGCGCACTGCCCGGCCTTTCGCGATGACGCCTTCGCGCGCCTCAGCGTCAACGGCGTCGGCGCGGGCTACATGGGCCTCGTTGCGCAGCAGCAACTCGACGCCCACGATGTGCGCACGGCGCAGGTCGCCTGCGAGGTCAACCTCGATGCGCTGCTCGGGCTCTACCCGCCCCGTGCGACCGTCACCCCCCTGCCCGCCTTCCCGGCGATCGAGCGCGACCTGTCGGTCGTCGTCGATGAGTCGGTCTCGTGGGCGCAGATCGCGGCGGTCGTCGAGACCGTTGACCCCGCCCTGCTCACCGGTGTCGCCTTCGTCGGCGCCTACCGGGGCAAGCAGGTCGGCGCCGGGAAGAAGTCGCTCACCCTCCGCCTCCGCTTCCTCGACCCCACGCGCACGCTGCGCCACGAAGAGGTCGATCCGCAGGTGGAGCAGGTCGTCGGCGCTTTGACCAGCGAACTGCAGGCATCGCTCCGGGCCTGATCCGCGCCTGATCCGGGCTTGACGCCCCGCCCGGGCGGCCTATCCTCACCTCCTGCACCTGAGACTCAGTCGCAACGAGGCAGGTTCGCGTCTCGGCGGCAGGACCGACCGATCCCCTGCGCCTCTGGTGGGGTGATCCCGACGACCCCCGACTCGCGGAGACGAACGATGGACACGGCCAATCCCCAGCCCGCCCACTCCCGGCGCGGACTCTGGATCAAGCGCCTCGGCGCGGCGTCGTTCCTGTTCTTCATCGTGAAGGGGCTGCTGTGGCTGCTCGTGCCGGCGGCGATCGTCGCCTGGCGGGCCGTCGCCCAGTCGTAGTCGCGTCCTGACGCTGTCCCGAACCGGCCAGTTGCGCCCACCCGGAGCGCCCGCGCCATGACCACCGCCACGACCGACGCCGCCGCCGCCCCGTCGGCGATCCTGAAGATCGAGACCGCCGACCTGCACGCCCAGGCCGAGCAGTCGCCATTCCAGCGAGACCTGGCCAAGGGACGCCTCCCGCGCGAGCAGTACGCCCGCCACCTCGCCCAGATGCTGCACGTCCACGAGGCCATCGAAGAGGCCCTGTGGCCGCTCCGAGACACGATCGAGCCTGTCGGGCGCATCGTGCGCGACGAGCATCGGCGCACCGGGGTGATCCGGGAGGACCTGGCTTTCTACGGCGTCGACGGCGCCGACCACCCGGCTGAGCCGGCGACCGCGGCCCTTGTCGCCGACATCCGGCGATTCGCCGCCGAGCGCCCGCTTGCGCTCTTGGGCATGCACTACGTGCTCGAGGGCAGCGCCAACGGCGGGCGGTTCATCGCGATGAATGTGCGCCCTGCCTACGGCCTCGAGCCGGGCGCGGGCGACCGCTTCCTCGACCCCTACGGGGAGCGCCAGCGCGAGCTCTGGAGCGCGTTCAAGGCCGATCTCGACGCCTGCGTCTTCACGCCGGCGCAGATGCGCGACCTGCTCGATGGCGCCGGACGCATGTTCGACGGCGTGCGCGAGATCGGCGATGCGCTCCACGCGTCGGCCTGACGGGGCCGCAGCCGGCCGGGGTGACGGCGCCGAGGCCGGTAGGATGTGGCTGGTCCCAACCTCGGAGTGACGCCATGCCACAGTCCGCATCCGCCCCCGCCGGCGCCCCCGGCGCCAGCGACACCGACCGCCCGCTCATCTGGCTCGACGGCAAGATCGTGCCCCGCTCACAGGCAACGGTCTCCGTCTACGACCACGGGCTGCTCTACGGCGACGGCGTCTTCGAGGGGATCCGCGCCTACGGCGGCAAGATCTTCCGCATGAAGCAGCACCTCGACCGGCTCTTCCGGTCGGCGGACGCCATCCGCCTCGAGATTCCCTACACCAAGAGCGATTTCGAAGCCCTCATGCGCGAGACGCTCGAGGCCAACGGCCTGCGTGACGGCTACATCCGCCTTGTCGTCACACGCGGCGCCGGCACGCTCGGGCTCCACCCCTTCAAGTGCCCCAAGCCCGGCGTCTTCTGCATCGCTGACTCCATCGAGCTCTACCCGAAGTCGATGTACGAGCAGGGCATGAAGGTGATCGTCGCCGAGCGTCCGCGCATCCCGACCGAGTGCCTCGACCCGCGCATCAAGAGCCTCAACTACCTCAACAACATCCTCGCCAAGATCGAGGCCATCGACGCCGGCGTGCTCGAGGCCATCATGCTCAACACCGACGGCGAGGTCGCCGAGTGCACGGGCGACAACATCTTCGTCATCACCGAGGAGTGCGTCTTCACCCCGCCCCCGGAGGCCGGCATCCTCGAGGGCGTGACGCGCGAGTTCGTGATGGATCTCTGCGCCAAACTTGGCGTCCCCTGCAAGGAAGAGTCCCTCTCACTCGATGATGTGCTCCGCGCCGACGAGGTCTTCCAGATCGGA
>JBICHM010000075.1:0-8649 GCA_043101835.1 Phycisphaerales bacterium
TCCGATCTGCTGGCGTCTCATAGTCGCCGGCGATGCGAAGACCCCCCCACTCGAGACCGCGGGCGCCTACGAGGCGCTCTCGCTCGACGAACAGTTCGGCTTCGGACGGTGTTTCGGCCTCGAACTGCCGCGCCTCCTTCCGGAAAACCACTCCGCGCGCAAGAACACCGGCTACCTCGCCGCGATCGCCGCCGGCGCCGATCTGCTCTACGAGACCGACGACGACAACGCGCCGCTGAAGCACTGGTCCGCGGTCCCCGATCCCCGGTCCCCCTTCGTCAGCACCCACACGCTGGCGCCCGGCGATGACGGCGCCACCACGTGCAACGTCTACGCACACTTCGCGCCGGACGCCGGCTGCTGGCCGCGTGGCTACCCGCTCGAGCGCGTCGCGCACGAGGCGGAGCCGCAGATGATCGTCGGCGGCGCGCACGAAATCGGCGTCTGGCAGGCCATGGCCGATGACGACCCCGATGTCGACGCCATCTGGCGCCTCACCCGTCCCGGGCCGGTGCGCTTCGCCCGTCGCGACCCCGTCTCCCTCGCGCCGGGCGTCTGGTGCCCCGTCAACAGCCAGAACACCTGCTGGCGGCGCGACGCCTTCCGCTGGCTCTACCTCCCGGCGACGACGACCATGCGCGTCTGCGACATCCTCCGCGGCTACATCGCGCAGCGCTGCCTCTGGGCCGACGGCCTGCGCGTCGGCTTCCACGGCGCTACGGTCCGCCAGGAACGCAACGAGCACGACCTCCTGCGCGACCTCGACGAAGAGACCCTGCTCTACACGCGCGCAAGCGAGTTGCTCCGCCTCCTCGAAGGCCTGCCCGTCGAAGACTGGGCGCCCGATGAGCGGCTCGTCTCGATCTACCGCGCACTCGCCAGCGCCGGGTTCGTCCACCGCAAAGAGATGGACCTCGTCGAAGCCTGGTCCGACGACATCGAACGGCTCGTCTCCGCCGGCGCGACCGCGCGGGAGGCCGCGGCGTGAGCACGCGCGACGACTTCCTGCTCATCTACCCCACCTTCGAGAAACTCGAAGCCGCACGCGCCACCCTCCCCGGCGTGCTCGAGGAAAGCAGCCGCGCCGGCGCGCGCGTGATCGTGCACGACTCCTCCGTGAACGACCGCGACGAGAAGTGGGCGTGGCTCCGCGCGCTGCGCGAGGAGTACGACTTCTTCCTCCTGCTGACCGACAACTGCTCGATGGCCCACGCGCGCAACCTCTGCCTGCGCCTCGGCGTTGAAATGTACGCCCCCCGCCACGCCTGCATGCTCGAGGACGACCACGGCGTGCGCCCGGGCTTCATCGACGCCATGGCCGACGCGATGGACGACCTCTACGGCCGGCGCGCCCCCAACGGACTCCGCTACGGCCTCTTCAGCGCATGCGCTGAACACTGCTGGGCCGAGGGGAGGCACGAACTCGACGGCGGCCACTTCTGCGCGACCGCCGACAACCACCCCGGCGTGATCGCCGGCACGAACTCCTGCTGCCGCGCTGCGCCGGTCTCGCACTGGATCAGCGTCCTCAAGGGCTACGACACCGACGAGTACCCCATCAGCACCTTCCAGACGCGAAACCTCGTGTGGCGCAACTACCACCGGGGTTACACCCACTGCATCGTGCGCTCGGGCGAGTTGATGTTCAGCGTCCCCGACGAAGGACGAGGCACATCCATGCCCGGCGAGGCCCGCCTCTGGGACGAACGCTACACCGCCAGCGACCCGCGCAGCGACTTCATCGGGAAACCGACGGAGACTGCGCCGACCCGCTGACCCGCACCAGCATCACCTGCCCGCTCGGCAGATGCACCTGCGTGAAGCCGCGCGATTCCGCTGTCCGCAGGAAGTCGTCGAGCGCGAGCAGCGCGCCGCCGGTCGCGACATGCCCGGGGTCGTCGAAGAGCAGCACGCCCCCCGCTGGGATGCGGTGCGCCGCTTTCTGCGCGCACGCCAGCACGGCCTCGTGCATATCGACATCGATGTTGCATAGCGCAATCGGCGCATCGCCGCCGGGCAGGTCGTCGCGCAGGATGTTCGAGCGCAGAACCTGGGCGCGAGGGAACGGCGCGAGCAGCGCGCGGACTTCCTCCTCATTCGCCTCCAGGTGCGTGTCTGCCCAGAGCCCGTCCGGGCTGTCGCGCGCCTCCTCGTAGGCGAAGCCCTCGAAGGTGTCGAGAAACCACGCCTCACGCTCGACGCCGGCGCGCGCCATGTAGTCCATCGCCAGATGCGCGCTGCGCCCCTGCAGCACGCCGACCTCGATGTGCAGCCCCGCCACCGGGCGCACCATCTCGATCGCCATCAGCAGGTTCTCGAACTGCGCAACACGGAAGCGAGGAAGCGCCATCGCCGCCGCGCTCCGCAGCGCGTCCCGCGCGTGCGTCGAGCGGTGCAGCCAGCGGTTGCACGGGTAGTACGCCTCGGGCAGGAAGTATCGCGCGCCGGGGATCGCCCGCACGGCGCGCAGCGCGTCAAGCAGCGCCTCGTCCTGCTGGAACGCGCAGATGAACGCGACCGGGGCCTCGCGCCGCGGCACGCTCTCTACCGACGCCACGCGCCGTACGCCCGGCAACTCCGGCGTCCCCACATCACTCACCAGGTACACCGGTGCGCCCGGGCAGCGCGCCTGCGCCCAGCGCAGCGCCCCTTCCAGGTGCCGCCGGTCAAAGCGACGCGTCTCGACCTCGCTCGCATCATGAAACTGCGCGCGAGCGAGTCGGCGCAGCCGATCGCTCCGGCCCAGCGCCCGCCGGAACAAGCGCTCAAGCGTCTCCTCGTCGGCCGCATCAAGAAGCTGATCAAGATCCACGGCGGCGGTCGCAGGCATAGCGCCTCCCTCCGGCGCACCATCGCGCCGTTGGATCCGCTATCGGAAAAGCGCCCACCCGCCGTGCAGAACCGGCCTCACCGCTTAACGCGTCACCGCGTCCACGCACCGCTGCACGATCTCCTCGAGCGCCACGATCTCGCCCTTGCCCGCATCGGTGCGCAGCTTGCACTCGACGCCACCCGCCGCGAGCGCCTTCTCGCCCACCGTCACCCGCACCGGGCAGCCGATCAGGTCCGCGTCCTTGAACTTCACGCCCGGGCGCTCGTCGCGATCGTCGATGAGGACATCGAGCCCCGCCTCGGCCAGGTCCGCCGCGACGCGCTCGGCCGTCGTCATCAGATCGCCACCCGGCTCGACGCCCATCGGCACGACGTGCACGTGATACGGCGCGATCGGCGCCGGCCACAGGATGCCGTTGTCGTCGTGGCTCATCTCGACGCACGCCGCCATCGTGCGGCTCACGCCGATGCCGTAGCACCCCATGATCACCGTCTGGCGCTGCTGCGATTCGTCGAGCACCTGGAAGCCCATCGCCTCCGAGTACTTCGTCCCCAGCTTGAAGATGTGCCCGACCTCGATGCCGCGCTGCTCGGTGAGCGCCACGCCCTCCGCCTTCGGGGAAGGATCGCCCGCACGCGCATTGCGGATGTCAGCCACGCGCACACGACTTGAATCCTCGAGCAGCGCGCCCATCTCGCGCTTCCAGTTGAAGTGCTTCACATGGTGGTCCGCCTCGTCGGCGCCGGTGGCCCAGAAACCCCCCTGCGCTGCGTCAGGATCAACCAGCACCATCGCGCCCGTCGAAGCCGCCGCGCGCGGGCTGACGTACCCGATCGAAAAGCCGGCCGCTCGCGCCGTCTTGTCATCCGCGAGCGCCACCGGCCCGCCCGCCGCGCTCTTGACCTTGCCCTCGTTCACCTCGTGATCGCCGCGCACGACGGCGAGGATCCACTTCGGCGAGGCCCCCTCCTCCTGACGCTCGAAGACGATCGTCTTGAGCATCCGGTCGGGCTTCACCTTCATGAACTTCCCGACCTCCTCAATGCCCGGGAGGTTCGGCGTGTGCACCGTGGTCAACTCGCCCGTCGGCTCGCCACCGAAATCGTGCGCGCGGTGGCCCGTCTCGCACTTCTCGACGTTCGCCGCGTAGCCGGTCTGCGGGCAGACGAGAATCGTGTCCTCGCCCGTCGCGCAGTTCACCATGAACTCATGGCTCGCCGAGCCGCCGATCGGACCGCTCTCGGCCTCGACCACACTGAAGTCCAGCCCGCAGCGCGTGAATACATTCACGTACGCGCGGTGCATCGCGTCGTACGCCTCGTTCAGCCCGCCCGACCCCTCCACCGTCATGTGGAAGGTGTAGGCGTCCTTCATGATGAACTCGCGGCAGCGCAGCAGCCCGCTGCGCGGACGGAACTCATCGCGATACTTCGTCTGGATCTGATACAGCCCCAGCGGCAGCTGCCGGTACGACGTCACCGCCGACTTCATCAGCTCCGTGATGATCTCCTCGTGCGTCGGCGCCAGCGCCACCACGCGCCCGTGGCGATCGGTCACCCGAAACAGGTTGTCCCCGTACGCCTCGTCACGCCCGGTCTGCTGGAGCAGCTCGATCGGCTCCATCGCCGGCATCAGCATCTCGCTGGCGCCCGCGCCGTCCATCTCCTGGCGGACGATGTCGCTGATCTTCGACAGCGACCGCCACGCCAGCGGCAGATAGTCGTAGATGCCCGCGCCCACCCGCCGGATGAACCCGGCGCGCACGAGCAGGCGGTGGCTCGGCGCCTCGGCGTCCGCCCGCGCCGCCCTCGCCGTCGGAATCAGTGTCCGGCTCCAACGGTGGACATCCCCCCGCCGGCGGGTCAGTGAATCGATCGCGCTGTGCATATCGGCGTTGCTCGCTGTGGTCCCGGTCGTGGTCATCGAGGGCGGAGTGTAGCCGCCGGAACCGGGCGATTCGTCCGCGACGAACACCCCGCGCCACGCCCCCTCCGGCACGATCGCGCGTTTTCCGCTCGACATTCCGGGCCGGTTGCAGTATTTCTCCGATACGACCTCTTCCCGGGGGAATTTCCGGATGGCCGGTCCGCGGCCGCAATGACGCAGTATGTGGGCGGAGGTGTTTGGGATGGTCCAGGAGAAGCCTTGGGAGGTCTCGGTCTGCATTGCCGGCGGCGGTCCCGCCGGTGCGACCTGCGGGGCGTTGCTCCGCAAGTACAACCCTGACGTCTCGGTCCTCATCGTCGAGAAGGCCACCTTCCCGCGCGATCACGTCGGCGAGAGCCAGCTCCCCGGCTGTGCCCACGTCTGCCACGAGATGGGCTGCTGGGACGAGATCGAAGCCGCCGGTTTCCCGATCAAGATCGGCGCCTCCTACACCTGGGGCGCCAACAAGGAAATCTGGGACTTCGACTTCGTCGATCCCAACGCCTTCCCCGACATGCCCCGCCCCGGCAAGTTCGAGGGCGTGCGCCGTCAGACCGCCTTCCAGGTCGACCGCGCCAAGTACGACGAGATCCTCCTCAACCAGGCTGCCAAACTCGGCTGCGAGGTCGTCCAGGGCGTGCAGGTCACCGAGGTCGAGCGCGATGGCGACCGCATCGTCTCGCTCGGTCTCAGCGACGGACGGCGCGTCAACGCCAGGCACTACGTCGACGCCACCGGCGCCCCCGCCGTCCTCCGGCGCGCCATGGGCGTCGAGTCCTTCGCGCCCAAGGAACTCCGCAACATCGCCGTGTGGGGCTACTGGGAGAACGCCGAGTGGGCCGTCAACATCGGCGTCGGCGGCACGCGCGTCCAGGTGCGCAGCCTGCCCTACGGCTGGATCTGGTTCATCCCCCTCGGACCCACACGCACCAGCATCGGCCTCATTGTGCCGACCGAGCACTACAAGGCCTCCGGCAAGCGCCCCGAAGAGCTCTACCACGAGGCCATCCGCCAGGAAACCTCCATCGCGCCGCTCATCAAGAACGCGCGCATGCAGGGCGAAACCCACTCCATCAAGGACTGGTCCCACCTCGCCGACCGACTCGTCGGCGAAAACTGGTGGCTCATCGGCGAGTCCGCCGGCTTCGCCGACCCCATCCTCGCTGCAGGCATGCTCGTCGCCCACAACTCCGGGCGCGACCTCGCCTACACCCTCAACGAGATGGAGCGCGGCGAACTCGACAGCGGCTGGCTCCGCACCCGCTTCAACGAGCGCCACCGGCGCAACATCTGGCAGTACATCCGCTTCGCGCAGTTCTGGTACGCCGCCAACGGCTGTTTCACCGACCTGCAGGAGCAGTGCGCCAAGATCGCCGGCGAAGGCGGCCTCAAGCTCGACCCCAAACAGGCGTGGCGCTGGCTCAGCCAGGGCGGCTTCGCCATCGATGAGGTCATCCGCCCCAGCCTCGGCTCCTACGACGTATTCGCCGCGCGCGACATCCTCGGCGCCTTCCTCGGCGGCGACCGCACCCCCGTCTTCCAGAAGTACAACGTCTTCACGCTCAATCTCCACGGCGCCGAGCCGGATGTCATCGGCGACCTCAAGGAAGGGCGCATCATCCCCACCCGCTGCCTCCGCAAGGGCAAGAGCACGCTGCCGCTCGCCGGCTACTACGGCAATATGGTCCGCATCCTGCAGCAGACGCAGGACATCACCACCGTTGAGGGCATGATCCGCTCGCTCGTCCCCAACGTGAGCCGCGCCCAGCAGGACGCCGTCCTCCAGACCCACATGGCCGTCCTCGAAGTCATGGTGCAGGAGGGCTGGGTGCTCACCAAGACCGACAAGAAGCGCCCCTTCCTCCGCATGCGCGCCGCGCAGGCCGAAGGCTCCCGCGCCATCATCGGCGGCAGGAGCTGAATCCCACCTCTCCCCTTGAGGGAGAGGTCGGCGAGCGTAGTGAGCCGGGTGAGGGGCAGAGTTAACTGCGAGCGAAGCGAGCCGCCTCTTCCCGAGAGGCCCCTTACGCCGTCGCCTCCGCCCGATCCCGCGCCGACCGGTCCGCGCGCCTGCGATCCGCCTCGTTCAGCAGTCGCTTCCGCAGACGCAGCGAGGTCGGCGTCACCTCGAGCAGCTCGTCCTGCTCGATGTACTCCAGCGACGCCTCGAGCGACATCCGTCGCGCCGGCTTCAGCACCACCGTCGCGTCCTTGCTCGCCGCGCGCATGTTGGTCAGCTTCTTCTCGCGCGTGATGTTCACCGGCAGGTCGTTCTCGCGGTTGTGCTCGCCGACGATCATGCCGGCATACACCTGCTCGCCGTGCTCAACGAACATCACGCCCCGGTCGCTCAGCCCCTCGATCGCGAACGCCGTCGCGCGACCGCGCTCGGTCGCGATCAGCACGCCCGCCTGGCGGCGCGGCGGCTCACCGGGGCTCGGCGCGTACCGCAGGAACGACGCGTGCATGATCGCCTCGCCCTGCGTCGCCGTCAGCAGGCGGCTGCGCACGCCGATCAGCCCGCGCGAGGGCGCGATGAACTCCATCCGCGTCACGCCCCGCTTCGAATCCATGTGCTGCAGCTCGGCCCGACGACCGCCGAGCAACTCCATCGCCGGCCCCACGAACGCGTCCGGGCAGTCGATCACCACCCGCTCCAGCGGCTCGTGCTTCCTGCCGTCGATCTCCTTGATGATCACCTGCGGCTTGCCCACCGCAAGCTCGAACCCCTCGCGCCGCATCGTCTCGATCAGCACGCCCAGGTGCAGCAGCCCGCGCCCCGAGACGCGGAACTCCTCCGCGCCTTCCGACGGCTCCACACGCAGCGCGACGTTGTGCTCCAGCTCTTTCTCAAGACGCGAGCGGATCTGCCGACTCGTGACGAACTCACCCTCCTGCCCCGCGAACGGCGAATCGTTCACGCGGAAGGTCATCGTGATCGTCGGCTCATCCACTGCGACCTTCGGCAGCGCGGTCCCCTTCTCAGGGTCCGCCACCGTGTCGCCGATGTCGATCCCCTCCACGCCGATGATCGCGCACAGATCACCCGGCCCGACCTCCTCGGCGTCCAAGCGCCCGAGTCCGTCAAACCGCTGCAGCCCCGCGACCTTCGCGCGCGTCCGCGAGCCGTCGCGCTTCAGCAGCGCCACCGGCTGCCCCTTGCGGATCACGCCGTTGAAGACGCGCCCGATGCCGATGCGCCCCACGTACTCGCTGTAGTCCAGCGTCGTCACCAGCATCTGCAGCGGCTTCGCTGCGTCGCCGCCCGCCGGCGGCGCCTCGCGCAGGATCGCCTCGAACAACGGGCGAAGATTTGTCGACTCGTGCTCCAGCGCCATCGACGCCCACCCGTCGCGCGCCGAGGCGTACACCAGCGGGAAGTCCAATGCGTGGTCGTCGGCGCCCAGTTCGACAAGCAGGTCGAACACCTCGCCGGCAACCTCATCAGGGCGCGCGTTCGGCCGGTCGCACTTGTTGATCACCACGATCAGGCGCAGCTTCTCCTCGAGCGCCTTGCCCAGCACGAAGCGCGTCTGCGGCATCGGGCCCTCGAACGCGTCCACGAGCAGCAGGGCGCCGTCGGCCATCCGAAGCACGCGCTCCACCTCTCCCCCGAAATCCGCGTGGCCCGGCGTGTCGATGATGTTGATCCTGTAGTTCTGGCCGTCGAGGGCGGAGTAGTTGATGGCGCAGTTTTTGGAGAGGATCGTGATGCCGCGCTCGCGTTCGAGCGGGTTGGAGTCCATGATCAGGGAGTGCTGACCGCCCGCGAGCTTCTCGAGTTCGCCGGCGGCGTCAAGGGCATCGCCGTCAACCTGGAGGCCGACCAGATCGGCTGCGTGCTGCTGGGCGCCGGCGAAGGCATCGCCGCCGGCAGCCCGGTGATCGGG